>JACMOK010000100.1 GCA_014378065.1 Flavobacterium sp. | reverse complement strand
TGGTCATCTGACCGATGACGGAAATGTAGATAATGACCGTTTTGTAAAACAATCTCGATTGGAAAAATTGGAACCCATGGAGGTGGTACAAAAGTACACAGTCGATTTTCATCAGGTTTTAGAGAAATTTAATTTTTTGGCACCAACAATTGAGCCTACAGCAACAGGACATATTATTGAACAAATAGAACTCATTCAAAAACTTATTGCCGACGGTTTTGCCTACGAAACTCAAGGTTCTGTCTATTTTGATGTTTATGAATACAACAAAAAAGGATTAAATTATGGCGAATTAAGTAACCGAAATATTGATGAATTATTTGCCAACACTAGAGATTTAGACGGTCAAAACGAAAAGAAAAATCCTCAAGATTTTGCTTTATGGAAAAATGCTTCACCTGCACACATAATGCGTTGGAATTCCCCTTGGGGCGAAGGTTTTCCAGGTTGGCATTTGGAATGTACCGCGATGAGCACCAAATATTTAGGAGAACATTTTGATATTCACGGCGGCGGAATGGACTTGAAATTCCCTCATCACGAATGTGAAGTGGCTCAAGGAAAAGCGTGTAACGGAAATACACCTGTGAATATTTGGATGCATACCAATATGCTTACGATGAACGGTTTACGAATGAGTAAATCGACTGGAAATTATATTTTACCAATGGAATTGCTTTCGGGCGAAAATACTTTTTTTGAAAAGAAATTTCAACCCAACGTGGTTCGATTTTGCTTTTTGCAAGCTCATTACCGAAGTGTTTTGGATATTTCGAACGAAGCCATGGTAGCCAGTGAAAAAGGATTAAACAGATTGCTTGAAGGTGTAAAATTGATGGCAACCATTCAACCCAACACGACTTCCTCTTTCTCAGTAACCGATTGGAATCAAAATTGTTATGACGCAATGAATGACGATTTTAACTCTCCTATTCTAATTGCCAATTTATTTGAAGGAATTCGGTACATCAATTTGTTAAATGATAATTCTGCCAGCTTGACTGCCGAAGATTTAAAATTATTCAGCCATTCGATAAACACTTTTATCTGTGATGTTTTAGGACTTAAAGACGAAAAAGGTGCTGAAAACAATAACGAAAAACTAGAAGGCGTAGTCAATATGTTAATAGATATGCGAAATGAGGCTAGAGCCAACAAAGATTTTGCAATGTCGGATCAAATAAGAAATCAATTGATTGCTTTAGGAATTCAGTTGAAAGACGGAAAAGAAGGAACTACTTTTAGCATTCAGTAGGAAGATTTTAGATTTTAGATTGCAGATTTTAGATTTCAAGATTTCAAGAATACTAGTAATTTGTATGCCATAGGTATAGTACTAATAACTGATCACTAAAAAACGGAACACCTTTCTGCCGACAGGCAGGCTGACCACTCTTTTTTAAAATATGTTAAAGAAAACCCTTATATTTCCTTTTGTCTTTTTGGTTCGGATTTACCAAACTGCGATTTCTCCATTTACGCCCTCTACTTGTAGATTTGAGCCTACTTGTTCGAGTTATATGATTGAGGCTTTACAAAAGCATGGGTTATTTTATGGTGGTTATTTAGGAATAAAAAGGATATTGAGTTGTCACCCCTGGGGAAAAACGGGCTATGACCCTGTGCCGTCCTCATCACAATCAAGTCAAAGCATAGAGTCTAAAAACAAAAGCTCTCACAAACATTAACTTTTTATAAAGACATACTCTTCTTTAAATATATATTTTTACAATCTATAAAAAACAGTATATGACACAAGCATTAAATATAATTTGGAATCCGTCAGAAGGAATTGATTTAGGTTTTTTTGTAATTCGCTATTATAGTCTGATGTTTGTTATCGCTTTTGGATTGGGTTGGTTCATAATGAAAAAAATATTTGAACGTGACTACGAATCGTTGGAAAAATTAGACTCCTTATTTATTTGGACCGTTTTGGCTACATTGGCTGGAGCTCGTTTGGGTCATGTTTTCTTCTACGATTGGGAATATTATCGAAATCATTTAGTTGAAATTCTTTTACCCATTAGAGAAAATCCAGAAGGAACACTTTTTCACTTCATAAATGGCTGGGAATTTACAGGATATCAAGGTTTGGCGAGCCATGGAGCAGCTATTTCAATAATAATCACAATGTTCTTTTTTAGTAAAAACATTTTGAGAAGACCTCAAATGTGGATTTTAGATAGAATTGTTATTGCTGTGGCAAGTGGAGCAATTTTCGTCCGTTTGGGTAACTTTTTCAACTCAGAAATTGTTGGAAATGTAACCAGTTCACCTTTTGGAATTCGATTTGTACGGGATCAATTTAGTGCGAGAGAAGCTGTAAATGCAACACAATTAGCGTCGCCAAATGAGGCTTACAATGCCATAACGACCAACCCACAGTTTGCTGATTTATTGCTACAAGTCCCTGCTAAACACCCTGCACAATTGTATGAAGCCTTTTGTTATATTTTTGTTTTCGCCACACTCTTTTTCTT
>JACMOK010000016.1 GCA_014378065.1 Flavobacterium sp. | reverse complement strand
CGAGAAATATTTTTTCCAAAACCTAAATGATAAATTTTAGACTGGTGTGCTTCGATTATTGTTGCTAAATCTCGCAGACTTTCACGGTCTGAAAGTTGTCCAAAAATCAAACATAAAAATTGATTCCAACAACTAAAATGTTTAATATATTTGTTTCCAGAATGATTCAAAACCATTCTATCAAAAACCCGTTGTGGAAGAAATTCAACTAATTGAGCAAAAACATATTTACCTTTATTCATATTCGTATATTTATACGAACATACTAATTGATTTCAAATCGTCACCGTCTAAAATGAGACTTAAAATATAGATTTACAGTAATTTCAATGAACTTTTATTTACTTTTATTGGACACTAGTGTTGTCCATTATATAATTCCAATTATGCCAACGCAATTTCAATTACAGCAATTATCAGAATCGTTAGAGGGAAAATTTTTATTTGATGATCTTCACAAAACCATCTATTCCACTGATGCTTCCGCCTACAGAATGATTCCGATCGCGGTTGCTTATCCAAAAACTAACGAAGATGTTGTCAAGTTGATACAGTTTGCAACCCAAAATAAAATCTCGTTAACGCCAAGAACTGCGGGAACTTCATTGGCAGGACAAACCGTTGGAAGTGGAATTATAGTCGATGTTTCGAAGTATTTTACCAAGATTATTTCATTCGATCCCGATAAAAAAACAATAACAGTGCAGCCCGGAGTTATTCGGGATGAGTTAAATTTATATCTAAAGTCTCACGGATTGTTTTTTGGCCCAAACACTTCTACTTCAAATCGGTGTATGATGGGAGGAATGGTCGGAAACAATTCATCGGGAACAACATCCATTCGATATGGAGTGACACGTGATAAAATTGTCGAGATCAAAGCCATTTTGAGTGACGGTTCTATGGCAGTTTTCAATGAAATTTCCTCGAATGATTTTATTGAAAAGACAAAAGGGAATTCGCTTGAAAGCAAAATCTATAAAACCATTTATGAAGAACTTTCGAATGTAGAAAACCAAAAAGAAATTGTTGCTGAGTTTCCAAAACCTGAAATTCACAGACGAAATACAGGATATGCTGTTGATATATTATTGAAATCAGATTTATTTTCAGGTTTGGAACCAACGATAAATCTTGGCAAATTACTATGCGGAAGCGAAGGAACGTTGGCTTTTACTACCGAAATCACTTTGAAAGTAGATGATTTACCTCCATCCAATAATGTGATGGTGGTTGCGCATTTTCATACTATCCAAGAAAGTTTAGAAGCCGTTGTTGTGGCAATGAAGCATCATTTGTACACTTGCGAAATGATGGACGAAACTATTTTGGATTGTACCAAAAACAATCGAGAGCAATCTAAAAATAGACTTTTTATAGAAGGAAATCCAAAAGCAATAATGCTATTTGAAGTGGCTTCGGATTCAATGATTGACGCCGAAAATCAAGCCAATGCTTTAATTTCCGATTTGCAAGACGGTAATTTTGGCTATGCTTTGATAAAATTATATGGAACCGATATTGATAAAATCATCGAACTCCGAAAAGCTGGACTTGGACTTTTAGGAAGTATCGTTGGTGACAATAAGGCTGCCGATTCTATTGAAGATACTGCCGTAGAATTGAGCGATTTGCCCAATTATATTGCCGAATTTGCCGCAATGATGAAAAAATACAATCAAGAGGCAATTTATTACGCTCACGCTGGAGCAGGAGAATTGCATTTGCGACCGGTTTTGAATTTAAAGAAAAAGGAAGATGTTGTACTTTTTAGAACCATCGCGACTGAAGTGGCTCATTTGGTTAAAAAATATCGTGGTTCCTTGAGCGGAGAACACGGAGATGGGATTGTTCGAGGAGAATTTTTGCCTTTTATGATTGGCGACAAAAATTACGAATTATTAAAAAGAATAAAATCTGCTTTTGATCCCAATGCCATTCTAAACATTGGAAAAATTGTGAACACTTCAAAAATGGACGAAAATCTCAGGGTTGAATCGGGCAGAGTGGAACCTGAAATTCAAACCATTCAGGATTTTTCGGATAGTTTGGGTGTTTTGCGCTTGGCAGAAAAATGCAATGGTTCTGGCGATTGCAGAAAATTACCTTCGGCCGGCGGAACTTTGTGTCCCAGTTATCGCGCTACCAGAAACGAAAAAGATACCACTCGGGCTCGAGCCAATGCGCTACGAGAATATTTGACAAATTCTGAAAAAGACAACAAATTCAATCATAAAGAATTATATGAAGTTTTTGAATTGTGCGTGAGTTGTAAAGCTTGTGCCAGTGAATGTCCAAGCAATGTTGATGTTGCAGCGCTAAAAGCAGAATTTTTATACCAATATCAAAAAGCAAATGGCTATTCTATTCGAAATCGAATATTTGCTCATAATTCTAAATTAAATCAATTGGGTAGTTTGCTTCCAAGTTTTACAAATTTTGTAGTAAATCTGTCTTTCGTAAAAAAAAGTATGGGAGTGGCGGCAAAAAGAGAAGTGCCTCTTTTGGCCAAAACTACTTTTAGAAAATGGTATAACAATAGAGTCAATTTCAATGGCAAAATCAATACCAACATTAATGGAAAAGTCTATTTGTTTTGTGATGAATTTACCAATTATTATGATGTTTCTGTCGGAATTGACGCCTTTGAATTATTAACGGAATTAGGGTATCAAGTAGAAATAGTCAATCACGAAGAAAGCGGAAGAGCCTATATATCTAAAGGTTTTTTGGAAGAAGCACAGGCGATTGCCAATAAAAACGTGGCTATTTTCAAAGATTTAATTTCGGAAAACACACCTTTAATAGGAATCGAACCTTCGGCAATATTGACTTTTAGAGATGAATACATCCGATTGGCTAAAGACAAAGAAGGAGCTGAAAAAATTTCCAAAAATGCTCTTACTGTTGAGGAGTTTTTCAAAAGAGAAATAACTTCTGGAAAAATTCATTCCGAACAATTTTCTGATGTTGAAAAAACCATAAAAATCCACGGACATTGTCATCAAAAATCCTTGAGTTCTGTTGAAGCTACTTTTGCAATGCTGAATTTACCCAAAAATAGTTCCGTAACAATATACAATTCAGGATGTTGTGGTATGGCAGGTTCTTTTGGATACGAAAAAGAACATTACGACATTAGTATGCAAATGGGGGAAGATACTTTGTTCCCAAAAATTCGTTCAACAGATTTAGAAACTGCTATTGCCGCTGCGGGAACTAGCTGTCGTCATCAAATTTTTGATGGTACG
Source organism: Flavobacterium sp. (assembly GCA_014378065.1). GTDB lineage: Bacteria > Bacteroidota > Bacteroidia > Flavobacteriales > Flavobacteriaceae > Flavobacterium. The sequence goes on along the minus strand of JACMOK010000016.1, from coordinate 3,799 downwards.
AATCGAAAAGCATTGCATCCAGTGACAATTTTGAGAGATTGTTTGAAATATAAAACATAGTCACATTTGACAATCCATACTTACGGTTTAAAAAACCAAATTATTCTGTTCTAGGCAATAAATTCAACTCTTGTTTCACGTTAATTGATACTATTTATATATATTTGAATTTTCAAGAATATTTTCATTAGAATTTAAATTACATTGTAAAATTCACAACGAATTGGTTAATAACGATAAAAATACACAAAATGGCGTTTTCAAGTTTATTTAGAAAGAAATCTACAAAAGTGGCTGTTCAACAAGGAGGAGATGGTGAGCATTTGGAATTAAACAAAGTTTTAACTGTCAAAGATTTAACTTTTTTTGGAATAGCTGCAATCATTGGCGGTGGAACATTTAGTGCTATAGGAAACGCTTGTTTTTCGGGTGGGCCAGGAGTTGTAATATTGTATATCATTTGTGCTATTGCTTGTGGCTTTACAGCGATGTGTTATGCTGAATTTGCTTCGCGTGTACCGATTTCAGGAAGTGCTTACACGTATGCATACGTATCTTTTGGTGAAATTTTTGCTTGGATAATTGGCTGGGCATTAATAATGGAATATTCTATTGGAAACATTTACATTGCTTTTTCGTGGAGTGGCTATTTTACAAATTTATTAGAAACTTTTTCTATTCATTTACCAGATTGGTTGACAATAAATTATCAATCAGCACGAGATTCAGTAGAAGGTATAGTGGCGTCTAAAGAAGGAATTGCAGCTTGGCAAAATGCGCCAATGATTGGTGGATTGAGAATTATTTTTGATCTGCCTGCGGTTTTAATCAATTTGTTAATCACTTATTTGGTTTATAGAGGTACAAAAGAATCAAAAAACATTAGCAATATTATGGTAACCATAAAATTAGTCATTATCGCTTTGGTCATAATTGTTGGTTTTTTTTACATCGATATTGAGAATTGGACACCCTTTATGCCAAATGGTTTTAAAGGAGTTATGGGCGGAGTTTCGGCAGTATTTTTTGCCTATATCGGGTTTGATGCGGTTTCTACCTTGGCAGAAGAAAGTAAAAATCCACAACGTGATTTACCACGAGGAATGATTTATTCACTGATAGTTTGTACGGTAGTTTATATCGTTTTGGCATTAGTAATTACAGGAATGGTATCCTACACTTTATTAGGAGTAAGTGATCCTTTAGCCGAAATCTTTGCTTTAAAAGGCGTAAAATGGATGTTGTTTATCGTTTCGATTGCTGCGGTTGTTGCCATGACTAGTGTACTGCTAGTTTTTCAAATGGGGCAACCACGAATTTGGATGACAATGAGCCGTGATGGATTGATGCCAAAGAAATTTTCTCAAATTCATCCAAAATATAAAACACCAGGATTTGCCACGATAGTAACTGGTTTAGTTGTTGGAATTCCTATTTTCTTCACAGATGAGAACTTTGTGTTAGACTTTACAAGCATAGGTACATTGTTTGCATTCGTGTTAGTTTGTGGTGGCGTTTTAATGTTGTCCCCTCAAAGCGAAGCCGAACTCGCCGAACGTCAAACAAAAGGCAAATTCAAAATCCCATATATTAATTCAAAACTCATTTTTCCAGCTATGGTAATTGGGTCATCGGTTTTGATACAATATTTATTTCCAACATTTTTCAGTGACACTTTCGATTTTTCTGAAGAAAAATTAGCTACAAATAGTACTATGGTCATTTTCTTTATTTTGTGTGTAGTAATGGCTGTAATTTCCTTCCTTAAAAACCTTTCATTGATACCTCTATTAGGATTGATATCTTGTTGTTATTTACTTACTGGAATGGCGGTTTCAAACTGGAAATGGTTCGGAGTTTGGTTGTTAATAGGTTTAGTATTCTACTTTTGTTATGGGTATAAAAACAGTAAATTGAACCTTAAGAAAGTCTAAATTTTATATCGTTAAGAAGTAAGAAATTGCCAAGAATTATAGTTGTAATTCTTGGCAATTTCTTAATAATAGTAAATCAAAAAGTACATTGAAGCTATTTTTTTTTAACTATATTTGAAATTATAAATATGAAAAATGGAAAATCTACCAAAAGGAAGTCCTAAATTAATCAACGCTTGGGCATTTTATGATTGGGCAAATTCAGTGTATTCGTTAGTAATTGCTACAGCAGTCTTTCCGATCTATTATGAGTCCGTTACCAATGCAAATGGAGGTATTGTACATTTTTTAGGAACTTCATTACCTAATAGTTCTTTGTTATCGTATTCCTTGTCTTTTTCGTTTTTGATTGTGGCTTTTTTATCGCCAATATTATCAGGAATTGCTGATTATTCTGGGAATAAAAAGAGTTTTATGAAGTTTTTTTGTTACTTAGGTTCGCTATCCGTGATGTGTTTATTTTTCTTTAAAGACTCAAATACTTTATGGATTGGAATTTTGGCAACTATCCTGGCAAGCATTGGTTTTTGGGGAAGTATTGTTTTTTATAATTCGTATTTACCCGAAATTGCTTTCCCAGAGCAACACGATAGAGTAAGTGCCAAGGGATTTATGCTAGGCTATTTTGGTTCAGTGCTTTTACTGACTTTTAATTTAACGATGGTGATGAAACCCGAATGGTATGGAATTACCGACCCTACTTTACCAGCCAGAATCTCATTTTTATCCGTTGGAGTATGGTGGATGGGTTTTGCTCAAGTTACCTTTCATTTTTTGCCTTCTAATGTTTACAATAAAAAACCGAGAAAAGACTTTTTTTTTAAAGGTTTAAAAGAATTAAAAGTAGTTTTGTTGAGTTTGAAAAATCAGACTTCTTTAAAGCAGTTTTTAATTGCATTTTTCCTTTATAGTATCGGAGTTCAAACCATTATTTTATTAGCTGGGATTTACGGAAAAGTAGAGTTAGGCATAGAAACTAGCCAATTAATTATTACTATTTTATTAATTCAATTGGTGGCTATTTTTGGAGCCTTTCTTTTTGCCAGAATTTCTGAAAACATAGGAAACATCAAAACTTTAAAACTGACCATCGCCATTTGGGGATTTATATGTTTTGCCGCTTATTTATTAGACAAGGATAATCAATATATAGACTTACAATTTTACTCACTTGGTGGAGCAATAGGAATGGTACTTGGTGCAATTCAATCTTTGTCGCGTTCCACTTATTCTAAATTATTACCCGAAACCGAAGATCATACTACTTATTTCAGTTTCTTTGATGTGACCGAGAAAATTGCGATTGTTTTAGGAACTTTTATTTTTGGATTTGTGGGCGCTTTGACCAATTCGATGCGGAATTCTATTTTTATTTTGGCCGTTTTCTTTTTGCTTGGGTACATTGTGCTCAGTTTTATGAAGAAAATGGAACCTGACAATCATCAATAAATAGACAAAACATTCCTCTTATTGTTTATGTAGTAATTTGTTCAATCCTAATTTTGGCATAATGATTGTCAATTTTTACAGTCAGGCAAGTTTGGGGCGTTTTACAACTGTTTTTATAAAAATTTAAAGTACAGTTGCCTTATATTTGCTTTCCGAATGAATCATTAATGACAAAAAGACTTAAAACTACTATGTCAAATCATAAAATACGCACACTTGACAATCTGTCACTTCAAGAATTTGATGCCGAAACTGAATTAATTCCATTATTGACCCCCGAAGATGAGGAGGAAATGAACAACGAAGAATTGCCAGATTCACTGCCAATTTTGCCTTTGCGCAATATGGTTTTATTTCCTGGAGTTGTAATTCCGATCACTGCAGGGCGCGATAAATCTATAAATTTAATTAATGAT
>JACMOK010000099.1 GCA_014378065.1 Flavobacterium sp. | reverse complement strand
GTATCTTTATAATTCTTAAAACCACCAGTTCACGCTGGTGGTTTTTTTATATCTTTGCGCCATGGAAAAAGAACATCAAATATTTGGCATACGGGCAATCATAGAGGCCATCCAATCGGGTAAAGCAGTCGACAAGGTCTTCATTCAAAAAGAAATTTCAAGCGAATTGATGAAGGATCTGATGAAAGTGATGAAACGTGCCAATGTAAATTTTTCCTATGTTCCGGTTGAAAAACTTAATAGACTCACTCCTAACAACCACCAAGGCGCTGTAGCTTCTATCTCCCCAATTGCTTTTTATGATTTAGAAGATTTGGTCGGTACCGTTTTGGCCTCTGGAAAAATGCCATTGTTTTTGATCTTAGACCAGATCTCAGACGCCAGAAATTTTGGTGCCATTATTCGTACCGCAGAGTGTACCGGTGTAGATGGGATTATTGTGCAAAAATCTGGATCGGCGCCCGTTAATGGAGACACCGTCAAAACATCAGCCGGAGCGGTATTTAATATCCCCATCTGTAAAGTAGAACACATTAAGGATGCTATCTTTTTCCTTCAAGGCTCGGGAATAAAAATTCTTGCCGCCACCGAAAAAACGGAACAAACAATTTACAACGCCTCCTTAAATGAACCTTTGGCTATTGTCATGGGAAGTGAAGACCGCGGCATCAATCCTTCGGTATTAAAAATCGTAGAAGACAAGGCAAAACTACCGTTATACGGCACAATCGGTTCCCTGAACGTTTCGGTAGCCTGTGGCGCTTTTTTATATGAAACGCTGCGACAAAGGAGCCAAGCATCCCTAAAACTTAAGGGTTGATTTGGTTTTTCTTGATTAAGTATTTGTTTTCTTCAAAATCATAAATTACGTGGTATCCATCTTCAAACGAAGCATCATTTTCAGACACAGTAATTTGCTCGGGAACAGGCAAATTCACAAAGTTTCCCTTATCATCAAAGCGCTGTAAAAATTTATCGCCTTCGGGATTGAAATCTGGTTTTTCCCAATCATATTGGATCAGCCTTTTGTATTCGGGCGTTTTAAGGGTTACCGCAAAAGCAAACCCGGCTATTAGTCCCGCTAAGTGACCTTCCCACGAAATACCATCGGCGACATTGGGGAAAATATACCACACCAAACTACCGTATACAGAAATCACCATCAGCGATAACGCCACCAAACGATAATACTTGGTTCTAATACCTTTGAAAAAAATAAAACTTACCAGTACATAGACCAATCCACTAGCGCCAATATGGTACGATTCTCTGCCTATTATCCAAGTTAACAAACCCGAAAGCAAGATGCCATAACCCAAAACAAAAAAGGTTTGTGATCGGTAAAAAAATCGTAGTGAAGCAATTAAAACTAAAAGTGGAATAGAGTTGTTGTAAAGATGCTCGACACTGCCATGAATAAAAGGACTCATGATTATGCCTCTGAGACCTTCAAATGTGCGAGGATAAATGCCGTACCTTTCTAGATCTAAATTGAAATTGACTCCGCACCAAAAAACCACCCACAGCAACAGGACAAATAAGAAAGGCAGCATGATTACCGAGGGTGAAAATTTAAAATGATTATCATTCATAGCCATAATTGTTATGCACAAATGCGGTTCTCAAAAATGTATCCAGAAAGCAGGCTGTGCTATTTTGTCAGAAGATGGTTTTCAATCACCGGAATACCTAGCCCGGATAGCAGTGAAAATCCTGTTATTGAAAGGAACGCCACAATAACAGATTGCAACGAATAGCCGGAAAACGCTTCTAACAAACCCGACGCTAAAAATAATCCCCGCCTAAAAGTAATAAAGTTCTGGCGGATAATCTTTAAATTTACAACTGTTCACTGGAATGATACAATGCGTCAATGATTTTAAAATAAAAAAATGGAAGCACCTTTAGCCGAGCGAATTCGTCCGCAACACTTAAAAGATTATATCAGTCAGTCGCATTTGGTAGGACCCGAGGGCGCGTTAACGCAACAAATTGAAAAGGGCATTATTCCATCGTTAATATTTTGGGGGCCACCAGGCACTGGAAAAACAACCTTGGCACAAATTATTGCTCAGGAATCCAAACGGCCATTTTATATTTTGAGTGCCATTAATTCGGGTGTAAAGGACATTCGTGAGGTAATTGAAAAAGCAAAACAAAGCGGAGGCCTTTTTACCGCAAAAAATCCTATTTTATTTATCGATGAAATTCATCGCTTTAGTAAATCACAACAAGACTCTCTGCTGGCGGCTGTTGAAAAAGGATGGATTACTTTGATAGGCGCCACGACCGAAAATCCGAGTTTTGAAGTAATTCCCGCTTTACTGTCGCGTTGTCAGGTGTATGTATTGAATGCTTTTACAAAGGCAGATCTG
>JACMOK010000098.1 GCA_014378065.1 Flavobacterium sp. | reverse complement strand
GCTTGGTGTTCTGGCAAATCCAGATATTAAATGGGAAGAGGCAAGAAAATTTGATGTTGGGGTGGATTTGAAATTGTGGAATAACAAAATAGACATTACATCGGACTATTTCATAGAAACCAGATACAACCTGTTAATCCCTGGCGGAAGTCTTCAAGTTTCGGGAATTACAGGAGTAGGTGGCCCGGGTGGTCAATCACCAACAGTGAATGCAGGTGCCACAAAAAATACCGGAATTGAATTTGCCATTGGCTATAATGAAAAGATAGGTAAAGATTTTTCTTTCGCACTGAATTATAATTTCACAACGATAAAAAACGTTGTTACCAAAGTGACCGATGCTAGAGGAATTATCGAAAGCGGTTCGTTTGGAGTGGGGCAACAGCCTATCGCCAGGATGGAAGAAGGACAATCAATTGGTTATTTTTATGGATTACAAACCGATGGCATTTTCCAAAATCAAGCGGAAGTTGATGCCGCCCCATCACAACTTGCTCTCGGAGCTCAAGCTGCTCCAGGAGACATTCGCTACAAAGATGTGAACGGTGATGGCGTCATCAATTTAGAGGACAGAACCAAAGTAGGAAGCCCGCTTCCAAAATTTACGATGGGTTTCAACCTACAGCTCAATTACAAAAATCTTGATTTTGCCGCGTATTCTTACGCTTCGGTAGGGAATGATATGGTAAGAAATTATGAAAGATCGCTTTCTGATGTAAACAGACTCAATTATGTATTAGACCGCTGGACAGGCGAAGGGACAAGCAATACAGTTCCTAGGGTCACTACAGATGCTACCACCAATAATTTATTTTCCAATTATTTTGTTGAAGATGCTTCTTTTTTTAGAATTCAAAATATTCAGTTGGGTTACACGCTAAATTCAACATTTTCTAAAAAAGCAGGTATTTCGAAATTGCGATTGTATGCGTCGGTGAACAACGTATACACCTTTACCAAATATCGCGGTTTTGATCCAACGGCCTCAAGCGGAGCAGCAATAGGTGGCGGTATAGACTACGGATTCTATCCTGCGCCGAGGGTTTATATGTTTGGTGTCAATCTTAACTTTTAATTTACAGAAACATGAAAAAAAATATAATATTTACGATTGCTTTAACCATCCTCCTGTTTGCAACTTCAGTTTCGTGTACTGATGAATTTGTAAACAGAAAAGCACTTTATTCAATAGATTCCGAAAATTATTTTAATTCTGAGGCCGATTACAATCAGGCTTTAATAGGCGTTTATGATTTATTACAATCTTCCTACATCAACGTGATGCTGGGAGAAATAGCTTCAGACAACACCAACTCTGGCGGAGAAAGTGCCACGGATGTAATTGGGATACAACAAATTGATGATATGATCCATACTTCCAACAATGCGAATCTTAAAAATATTTGGGACTGGATGTTTGCCGGGGTACAAAGGGCCAACTATATTCTCGAATTTAAGGACAAAACTGATTTTCCGAACAAGAATCAGGTCATTGGAGAAACCCGTTTTTTAAGAGCCTACTATAACTTTGAATTGGTAAAGTGGTTCGGTGGAATTCCGTTAAGCGGCGACAAACGATTTACGGTAAACGATGTTACTAAAATTCCTAGATCTTCGGTAGCTGAGGTATACGCGGCTATAGAATCTGACTTATTGTTTGCAGTAGCCAATTTGAAACCACTTGACGCAAACACGGTAAAGGGACGGGCTACAAAAGGTGCGGCACAAGCCTTACTTGGAAAAATATATTTGTATCAAAATAAGTTCGTCAATGCGTCGAATGTGTTTGAAGAACTGATTGCTTCCAACTCTTACACACTTGTGGCAGATTATAATTCGATTTTTGAAAATCAGGGAGAAAATGGTCCCGAATCAGTATTTGAAGTTCAATATACTGATGCCGAAGGTGCCGGTTTTGGCTGTTTGCAATGTAGTGAAGGCAATGTAGCGGTAGGTTTTAACGGTGTGAGAAATTATGTTGGACCCATATTCGATTCTGGATTTAGTTTTAATGTCCCAAGACAAGAAGTCGTTGATGCATTCGAGGCCGGTGATCGCAGAAAAAGCGTAGCGATATTAGACATAGTAGCTTGGGCTGCGGCGAATAATGCAACCTACGGAATAGGATACAAACACACTGGTTATTTTAACAGAAAATATATTGCCCGGCAAGGTGATCAGAATATAGGCGATCAAAATCTTACCAATCCTAATAATTACCGTTCCATCCGCTATGCCGATGTGCTATTAATGGCAGCAGAAGCAAATAGTCGTGGTGGCATCAGCGACGCAAAAGCACGGGAGTACCTTAACCAGGTAAGAAGAAGGGCTTTTGGAGATAACAATCACGATATTACGACGTCAGGGGCTGCCTTAACTGATTTTATTTTGGCAGAAAGAAGGGTGGAATTGGTTGGAGAAGGACATCGTTTCTTTGATTTGGTGCGAACAGGTAAAGCGGCTCAAGAGATTGACGGATTTACAGCAGGCAAAAATGAAATATTTCCAATACCAATCGAAGAAATTCAATACTCCAATGGCAATTGGCAACAAAATCCAGGATATTAAAAAAAAAGAATTATGAAAAAAATACATGTTGTAATAAGTCTGTTTACTCTGGCGCTCTTTTCGGGTTGTTCAAAAGAAAATAACGATGTTGATTTAGAGGCGGTAACTGCTCCTGCGAACGTTTCCGCGCTAATGACAATCAAACAAGACAATTCAGGCGAGGTCACCTTCACGCCAAGGGGCGAAGGTGTTACCGAATATCAAATCATTTTTGGGGATTTAACGGTCGATTCTGATTTTGTAACGCCCGGAAATTCGACCAAACACACTTACGCTGAAGGGGTTTACCAAGTGAGAATCATCGCCACCACTATCAGCGGAAAGCAGACCGAAGTAATCCAAGAATTAACCGTTTCATTCGTGGCTCCGACCAATCTGATGGTCAATGTAGCGAATGTGCCTGGCAATAATCTGGCAATTACAGTTAGTGCTACTGCAAGTTTGGAAACTTTTTTTCAAGTTTATTTTGGAGAAAATCCCAATGATGCCGTCGACTTTATGGAAGGGGAGACCATTACGCACACTTACGCCAATACCGGAACATTTGTGGTCAGAGTGGTGGCCATGAGCGGCGGAGTTGCCGTTACAGATTATACACAAACGGTGATTATCTCAAATCCGATTCTGTTACCGGTCGATTTTGAGTCGTCTACGCTTAGTTATGCCTTTACTAGTTTTGGCGGAGCCAATACTTCGGTGGTCAGCAATCCAGATATCGGAACGGGAAACAGCAGTGCTAAAGTAGCCAAACTTAACAAAATTGTTGGTTCAGAAGTTTACGCCGGATCTTTTATCGAGCTGGGTGCGCCAATCGATTTTTCAACTTTAAACAAAATAAAACTGAAAGTTTGGTCGCCAGAATCTGGAATTACCGTAAAAATGAAATTGGAAAATTTATTAAATCCAAATATAAATGCAGAGGTGGATGTTACCAATACGATTACCAATGGTTGGGAAGAATTGACATTTAACTTTGCAGGGATCAACACTGCCAATAATTACCAACGCGTGGTTGTATTTTTTAACTTTGGAAATGCAGGCACCGGGCTTGATTATTATTTTGATGATATCCAATTGACTTCTGGAGCGGAGGTGCTGGTATTGCCTATCAATTTTCAATCTACCACGTTGCCTTACACTTTTACAAGTTTTGCGGGTGCAGATACTCAGGTGATAGATAATCCAAGTCCGACGGGAATAAATACCTCTACAAAAGTAGCTGCTTTTACCAAAGGAGCGGCCGCCTTGACTTATGCTGGTTCGTTACTGGATCTTGCAACGCCGATCAATTTTTCTGGACTTCAGAAAATTAAAATGAAAGTGTGGTCGCCTCAGGCTGGCGTAGTAGTAAAAATGAAATTAGAGAAACTAGGAAACAGCGCCATCAACGTTGAAGAAGATGCAACCACCACTGTTGCTAACGGATGGGAAACTTTAACGTACGATTTTACCGGGATTAACAATGCCAATAATTATCAAAAGCTAATACTGTTTTTTGATTTTGGAAACATAGGTACAGGCACAACCTACTATTTCGATGATATTATTCAGTCTAATTAAAATAAAAAAAATAAAAATGAAAAAAATATTTGTAAACACAATTTGCCTGCTAACCTTGCTGTTAATGGTGAATTGTCAGGAAGATGAAAAATCATTTGGCGCACTAGGAAAACCCACTAACCTAGAAGTAGCAGTTGATATTTTGGGAAAGACCGCTGCAGCACCAAATGGTGATGGTTCAGGAATAGTGAAGTTTTCAGCAACTGCTGATAATGCAATTTCATATACCTATGTCATTGACAACGCATCACCCAAAGCAGCTCCAAGTGGTGTGCTTGAAAATCGGTTTACAAGAACTGGACTCAACACCTATTTAGTTACCGTTGTAGCTACAGGAAAAGGAGGAATTTCTACAAATACTACCATTGAAGTCGAAGTCTTAAGTAATTTTTCAGATCCGGAAGCGGTTCAATTTTTAACTGGAGGAACTCAAAAAAATTGGTATTGGGCAGCAGCAGAGCCCGGTCACTTGGGCGTTGGACAAAACGATAACGATGAAACTAAAAATTATTATGCCAACTATTATCAGGCAGCACCATTTGAGAAGGCTGGTTCGCCAGACAGCAGTTGTTTGTATGAAAATGTGATGACGTTTTCTCTGGTTGGTGGTCAACTTAAGTACCAATTAGACAATGGCGGAAGAACTTTCTTTAATACTGCTTTTCAAGGCATAGTAGGAGGAACTGCCGGAAATGATCAATGTTACGCCTATGATGTTAGTGGCCTAAAAGATGTTTCGCTTAGTCCATCAGAATCAGTTGTGACTTTGAATGCTTTACATCAAACCCAAACTAGAGGAACACTGCTGAATTTTTCTGATAATGGATTTATGGGGTATTATATTGGGCAAAATACCTATGAAATTTTATCAATAACAGCTAATCGTATGGTTGTAAGAGCCGTGATGGGTGGTAACCCCGCTTTAGCTTGGTACCATATTTTTAGCACAAGTCCACCAGTGCAAACCCCAACCGTAGACTACACCAATTTGGTTTGGTCTGACGAGTTCAATACTGACGGCGCGCCAGATCCTACCAAATGGAACTATGATTTGGGTACCGGTGGAGGTTTTGGTAATGGGGAAGTAGAATCATATACTAGCGATTCAGACAATGTAATTGTAGCTGGCGGAAATTTAAAAATCACTGCTAAAGCGGAAGGCGGAGGTTATACCTCGGCGCGACTAAAAACGCAAGGGAAATATCAATTTACGTATGGAAAAGTTGAAGCCAGGGCCAAAATGCCTGCTGGTGCCGGAACTTGGCCAGCGATTTGGATGCTCGGAGCCAATATTAACACCACTCCATGGCCAGGTTGTGGTGAAATTGATATTATGGAACACCGTGGCAATTTCCCCAATGTCATTCACGGTACGCTTCACTATCCTGGAAATTCTGGAGGAAATGGAAACACCAACACCATCACGATTGCAAACGCCTCGACGCAATTTCATGTCTATAAGGCAATTTGGAGTCCTGCTTCTATCAAGATGTATGTCGATGATGTGTTGTTTCACTCCGTTGCAAATAGCGCCGCGATTCCGTTTAATAGTGATTTCTTCTTAATTTTAAATGTGGCCATGGGAGGAACTTTTGGAGGAGCCATAGACCCTGCGTTTACACAATCATCTATGGAAGTCGATTATATTAGAGTTTATCAATAGTAATACAATTTTTATACATTTTGTTTAAGTCAGTTGCAAGGAGATTAATGCTTATTAATCTTCTTGTCGATAGACTTTTTTTAAACCTTCGAAATTCCCAAAATGAAAAAAAAGCAGCTATTGTGCTATGGATTTTTTATAACTGTCCTATTTTTTTTAAGTTGTAAGTCCTCAAAAACTATTATTCCAACGGGAACTAAAATACATTCGGTTGAAAGTAGCGTTGATTCGGTTCTTAGCCTAATGACATTGGAAGAGAAAATAGGACAGTTAAACCAATACAACGGATTTTACGATGTCACAGGCCCCACACCAAAAGAAGGTCAAGCCGCGCTTAAGTACGAGCATCTCAAGAAAGGTTTGGTAGGCGCGATGCTTAATGTTAAAGGGGTGAAAGATGTGAAAGCATTTCAAAAGATTGCAGTGGAACAAACCCGATTGGGAATTCCATTGATCTTTGGTTTTGATGTAATTCACGGTTACAAGACAATTAGTCCAATTCCGTTGGCTGAAGCAGCTAGTTGGGATATGGAAGCCATCAAAAGATCGGCGGCCATGGCGGCTGAAGAAGCTTCAGCTGTCGGAATCAACTGGACATTTGCGCCAATGGTCGATATTGCCCGGGATGCCAGATGGGGCAGGGTCATGGAAGGAGCGGGAGAGGATCCGTACTTAGGTAGCAGAGTCGCTAAAGCACGTATCCAAGGTTTTCAAGGCGATAATTTCAAATCCAATACCACTATTCTGGCTTGTGCTAAGCATTTTGCAGGCTATGCTTTTGCGGAATCGGGTAGGGACTACAATACAGTAGACATCAGTGAATCTACGCTTCAAAATATAATTCTTCCCCCGTTTAAGGCTGCTGTAGCTGCGGGCGTAAAGACATTTATGAATTCATTTAATGAGTTAAATGGCATCCCTGCAACCGGAAATGCTTATTTACAACGCAAGATACTTAAAGGAGACTGGGGATTTAATGGTTTTGTCGTTTCTGATTGGGGGTCAATGAAAGAAATGATCTCTCATGGGTATGCTAAAGACGAAAAAAATGCTGCCGAAATTTCTATGAATGCGGGCTCTGATATGGATATGGAATCTTATGTTTATTTAGAACACTTATCAGCATTGGTTAGAGAAGGCAAGGTAAAACAAGAATTTATTGATGACGCAGTTAAACGCGTGCTTAGAATAAAATTTGAATTGGGCCTATTTGATGATCCCTATAAATATTGTAATGAGGCTCATGAAGCCGCTACCGTGGGCAAAGCCGCTTTTCAGCAAGAAGTTTTAGAAATGGCCAAGAAATCGATCGTTTTATTAAAAAATAATAAAGAATTACTCCCTCTGAAAAGGTCAGGTCAAAAAATTGCTTTGATCGGCGCGCTGGCTAACGATAAAACTAGTCCCTTGGGAAGTTGGAGAATTGGGGCTGATGACAATACGGCTGTCACTGTTTTTGAAGGGTTACAAAAGTACACAGCCAATCAGCTGACATATGCGAAAGGCGCTGACGTCACGGTGGGAAAAGCCCAATTTATGTGGGAAACTAAAATAAACACCACAGATAAAAGCGGTTTTGCTGAAGCCATCGCGATAGCAAGGCAAGCCGATGTGGTGGTGATGGTTTTGGGGGAACATGGATTACAAACGGGTGAAGGAAGAAGTCGCACCGAGCTCGGAATTCCCGGCGTCCAACAAGAATTACTAGAAGCCGTTTTTGCGGTGAATCACAATCTTGTTTTGGTCTTAAACAATGGGCGTCCGTTGGCAATTCCTTGGGCTGCTGAAAATCTTCCGGCGATTGTTGAAGCTTGGCATTTGGGTACCCAAAGCGGTAATGCAATCGCACAAGTTTTATATGGCGACTACAATCCGAGCGGGAAACTGCCGATGACTTTTCCTAGAAGTGTTGGTCAGGTACCGATTTATTATAATTATAAAAACACGGGAAGACCGGTGATGAATGAACCCGAAAGTGTTTTTTGGTCTCACTATATTGACCAAAAAAATTCGCCCTTGTATCCATTTGGATTTGGACTGAGTTATGCTGCATTTGAGTATTCTGGGTTAACACTCAATACCAATTCATTCTCTAAAAACGGAAATATTCAAGTAAGCATAAATATAAAGAATACGGGTAAAGTTACTGGAAAAGAAGTGGTTCAGATGTACATCCGCGATTTAGTCGGAAGCAATACAAGGCCGGTGAGAGAGCTTAAAGATTTTATTTTGGTTGAACTGATGCCTAATGAAACTAAAAATGTGTCTTTTATCATCAACGAAAAAACCATCGAATTTTATTCTGCGAACGGAAAATGGGAAGCAGAACCAGGTGATTTTGAAGTTTTTGTTGGCACCAATTCAGTCCAAACGACCACGGCAAACTTTTCCTATTCAAACTAAGACAATAATGAAAAAAATAATCCTGCTTTTTATTGCAATTTCGATCCAATCTATGTTTGCCCAACAACTTAAGAGAAAACTTGTTTGGGAAGAAAACTTTAACGGATCAAAACTTCGCGAATCGGCGTGGAATTTTGAAGTCGGCGATGGCTGCCCCAATTGCGGATGGGGAAACCACGAAAGACAACTTTACACGAAGGAGAACCAAAAGGTACGCAACGGAAAATTAACGATTACGGCGAAAAAAAAGGGCGGCAAGTATTCGTCGTCCAGAATTACAACAAAAGGTAAAAAGGAATTTCTTTACGGCAGATTTGAGACCAGAGCTAAGATCCCTGTTGGACGTGGGATTTGGCCAGCATTTTGGATGCTAGGTTCGAACATCAACCGAGTCAAATGGCCTCAGTGTGGTGAAATAGATATTTTGGAATACGTCGGAAGAGAACCAAATATTCTTTTTACTTCGCTGCATACCGAAGACAGCCACGGGAATACGATCAATACAAAAAAAACCAAAATAGACACGATGGAAGATGGCTTTCACGTTTATGCCGCTGAGTGGGACAAAGATAAAATTGAATTTTTTGTAGACGATCAGTCAGTGTATCTTTTTAATCCCAAAGATAAAACGGAAGCGGTTTGGCCTTTCAATCAACCATTCTATATAATTTTAAATCTGGCTATTGGAGGAGATTTCGGTGGTCCAGAGGTAGACGATAGCATATTTCCACAATCTTTTATTATTGATTACGTCAGGGTTTACCAATAAGGGCGTTCAGATATGATCACTTTATTGTATTGAGACTGTTAAATTTTACTTATTATTTGTTTTGTGAAATAAAATAATATTACATTTGACTTCATATTTATTCTTAACTTAACATTTAGCCTATACACAAAAAACTACTTTTTAGAGAGATTTCTCCAAATTTTTTAACAAAACTAAAAGGTAATTTATGGCTGATGTTCAAACCCCAGATGCATTATTGGTAAAAAATTATGTGGCAGGCGATGAATCCGCTTTGTCGTCATTGATCAGTAGGCACCAATCTAAAATATATGGTTTTATCTATTCAAAAATATCAGATCGTGACATCACGGATGACATTTTTCAGGATACTTTCATTAAAGTCATTAAAACTTTAAAATCCAACGCTTACAACGAAGAAGGCAAATTTTTACCATGGGTTATGCGAATTGCTCACAATTTAATTATAGACCATTTTAGAAGAAACAAAAAAATGCCGATGTTTAGAGAAACAGAAGATTTTTCTATTTTTTCTATCATGACTGATAATTCAATGTCCATTGAAAACCAAATGATTACCGATCAAGTTGAAAAAGATCTCAAAAAAATCATCGAGGAATTGCCACAAGATCAAAAAGAGGTGTTAGTTATGAGAATTTATCAGGATTTAAGTTTTAAAGAAATTTCAGAATTGACAGGAGTTAGCATTAATACCGCTTTGGGACGAATGCGATATGCGCTGATGAATCTGCGAAAAGTAATAGACAAGCATCAAATTATTTTGACCAATTAACAATATTTGAGAATATGTGGCGTTGTAGTGTTAACAAACAAACAAAAACTGCAATGGCAAAAATTTACTCTAAAAAAACATTAGTCAACAATGCTATGAAACCTAAAAAAGAGACTATTTCTTTTTTACTCAATTACTCCAGAGCTCTTAGCTTTATAAAAGTGGGTAAATTAAATATTGAAATCATAGCAAATTAAAAAATGTCCCGGTAGTTGTTATCGGGACATTTTTTTTATGTTTTTTATAATCAATTTGCGTCCGATTGTTTTAGTAATAATGTCTTGGTCTACGGTCCAGCCACGAGCCGGAGAATAGGTTCGGCCATACCAGATCATCTGTAAATGCAGTACATTCCAGTGCTTCTTTGGAAAAAGTCGTTTCGCATCCTTTTCTGTTTGCATTACATTTTTACCGTTCGATAGATTCCAGCGGTACATCAATCTGTGAATATGAGTGTCTACGGGGAAGGCTGGAACACCAAAGGCCTGCGACATCACGACACTGGCAGTTTTGTGCCCCACTGCCGGAAAAGCTTCCAAATCCTCAAAACTTTGCGGTACCTTCCCATCGTGTTTTTCAATAATAATTTTAGATAATCCATAAATTCCTTTTGATTTCATGGGTGATAATCCACACGGACGAATAATATCTTGAATTTCTTCGACGCTCAACTTAACCATGTCATAAGGATTGTCAGCTCTCGCGAAAAGTAGAGGCGTTATGAGATTGACCCGAACATCTGTACATTGCGCTGACAACAATACTGCAATCAAAAGAGTGTATGGATCTTTATGGTCTAATGGTATCGGAAGAGTGGGATATAATTCATTTAACGTATTTATAACAAATAATGCACGTTCTTTTTGGGTCATTGTTGTATTTTTATAATGGTAAAAATAGTTTAAATTTTAAAATGAGCCTAATCCAGTGTTTATGGCATTTACTAATTTAATTAATAAAAGTTTTTAGTATTTACAAAGGTTTTTCGAAATCCTTGTAGATGTTCTACGATAAAATCATCAATAAAAATTTAGGGCTTCATTTCGATCTGGGCCATTACTAGCCGTTTATTAACATAGTTTAATTTAATTAAAACACCAATCTTACACATGACTACACTTCAAAAGGGAGATCAGGCACCCAATTTCACAGCATTAGATCAAGATGGGCAGGCACACAAATTGTCAGACTATTTAGGAAAAAAGGTAGTTGTTTTTTTCTATCCGAAGGCCAACACGCCAGGCTGCACTACTGAGGCTTGTAATTTACGAGACCATTTTGCTCGTTTTCAGGACAATAATTATGCGCTCTTAGGCGTCAGTGCTGACAATGCCAAAGCCCAATCGGGTTTTAAAAATAAGTATGAACTTCCTTTTCCATTGCTGGCGGATGACGATAAGAGCGTTATTAACGCGTTTGGCGTCTGGGGTCCGAAAAAATTTATGGGAAAAGAATATGATGGAATCCACAGGACCACTTTTGTGATCGACGAAAATGGCAAAATCGAAGATGTAATTTCGGACGTTAAAACCAAAGCGCACGCAGAACAAATCTTTAAATAAAAGGCAGTCAAGAAGGAGATTTTACTTATTTTAAAATCCTTTCCATTCTTTCTTGATGCCATACAATTTTTATTATTTCGAATTTTCCAACACTCTATTTGGATCATACCCAAATAGCTGGTGTTCTTTAATTAGTTCTGCAATTCCTTTCGGTAGCATTTGTTCCCAACCTGTTTTTCCATTACTGATCATTTTTAGGACTTCACGCGAAAAAACCTCAAGTGTATGCGGATCAACGCCATCAATATTGACTACTTTTCCGTTAAATTTAAAGAATTTGTACAATTCTTTCATCCTCGGATGCACTTTAAGATTTTCAGAAGTAATTACTTCTCCATCTTCATTGAGCATCGGATATAAGAACACTTTTAAGTCGCGGTAGAATAACTTTCCAAAAGCTTCAAGGATCCCACCACTAAGGTGTCGATAATATTTTTCATCAAAAATATCTACCAAATTGTTAACTCCCATGGCCAGTCCCATTCGGGCTTTGGTGTAATTCGAGAAATATTCGACCACTTTGTAATATTCTTGAAAATTAGAAATCATTACCGTCTGTCCCAGGGAGCAGAGCAATTCAGCACGATCCATAAAATCTCTTTCATCAATTTCTCCTTCTGAACGAAGATTTGATAAAGTGATTTCGAAAATAACCAGCGTATTGTCTTTCTCTACTTTACTTTCGGCCAAAAACATGTTGAGCGATTTCTCATACATATCCATGTTTACACTGGTTACCGGACGAAAGCTTCCGCGCAAAGCCAGTATGTTTTTTTTATAAAGTATAGAAGCGGGAAGAATGTTTTTTCCTTCAGGATCAAACATTACGGCATCGGTCATCCCATTTTTTACCAACTGCAAGCTCATCAAGCGGTTGTCAATATCAGCAAATCGAGGTCCCGAAAAGTTGATGGTGTCAATCTCCAATTGGTCTTTTTCAAGATGATCGTAAAGGTAACGCAACAACTTTTTAGGATCGTTGTATTTGTAAAACGCACCATAAATTAAATTAACACCCAACACGCCCAAAGTTTCTTGTTGCAAACGCGCGTCAGTTTCTTTAAACCGGATATGAATGATAATCTCATTATAATCTTCATCAGGTTCAATTTGAAATTTAATTCCCACCCAACCATGACCTTTAAACTGCTTGGCGAAATCAATGGTAGCAACCGTATTGGCATAACTGAAAAACATTTTATTGGGATGTTTCTCCCTACTCAAACGCCGTTCCATTAGATTCACTTCATGGGTTAGCATTTTTTTAAGACGACTTTCAGTCACATAACGGCCGTCGGTTTCAATACCATAAATGGCATCGCTAAAATCTTTGTCATAAGCCGACATCGCTTTAGCTATGGTTCCCGAAGATCCCCCAGACCTAAAAAAGTGTCTCACAGTTTCTTGACCCGCTCCAATTTCAGCAAAAGTACCGTAAATATTGTCGTTTAAATTGATACGAAGTGCCTTGTCTTTAGTGGAAGGGATTTGTTCGATGACTTTGTCACCTTTTAATTTTATTTGGGTGTCCATTTATTTAAATAGCATATATACATTACAAAGTTAACAAAATAGGGCAGTAACAAAAGAGAATTAATACTATTTTTGTAAAAAATAATGCATTTGAAAATTTATTTTCTAGGTACCGGCACCTCCCAAGGCATTCCAGTAATTGGGAGCCAGTCTCCTGTTAGTCAAAGCCTTGATCCAAAAGATAATAGGCTGCGAGTCTCGGTTTGGATTCATTGGAATACCTTTTCAATTGTTATTGACTGCGGTCCTGATTTCAGACAACAAATGTTGGCATCGAAGTGCCAACACATCGATGCTATTTTATACACTCATGAGCATGCAGACCATACGGCAGGATTGGATGATATTCGTCCGTTTAACTTTAAACAAGGCGAAATTCCAATTTTTGCGCACCAACGTGTTATCGAAAATCTTAAAAAGCGTTTTGAATATGTTTTTGAAACACAGAATAAGTACCCCGGCGCGCCGACAGTAAGAACAATTGAAGTTCGAAATAATTTTTCTTTTGAGATCGGTGATAAGAGTATTACCCCCATCAATGCTTACCATGGCAGTTTGCAAGTATTTGGTTATCGAATTGAAAACTTTGCCTACTTGACCGACGTAAAAACTATTGAAAAGTCAGAAATGGAAAAACTTAACGGGGTGGAGGTTCTGGTAATTAATGCACTTCGAGAAGAGCGCCACGCCACCCATTTTAATTTGCAGGAGGCCTTGGAGTTTATCGCATTAATTAAGCCCAAAAAAACCTATTTGACCCACATCAGTCAAACTTTCGGTTTTCATCAAGATATCCAAAAACGCCTTCCACCAAATGTTTTTTTAGCCTACGATAATTTACAAATCACCATTTAAAATTTTAAAAATGAAACGATCGTTATTTCTCTACCTATTTATTTTAGCCGTTTTGATGAATGTTTTCACCTATATGTATTATAGCAAACGCACCATTTTTGAAGAAACACAATTTAGTAAAACCAATACCAAACTCAAAGACAGTTTAAATTCTGTTTCTGCCAAATTAGATGATGCTAATTATTTTTCTTTGGAAAACAATCAGAATGCCCAGAATTATTTTGATAAGCCAGACGCTAAAAAATTTATTCCTTACGAAAAGTTAATTCCTTATGTGAAAGAAAAACTATTGGACTTAAACGACAATCCAAAAGGAAATCCATATACCGGCCAGGACCAAATTGGAGCGCAAAAATTTATAATTAATAAGGTAAAAGTACTCAATCACCGCTGGATTATTGCAGACTATAACGACAGTGAATACTGGGGAGAAGTTTTACTGAAATATTTTATCAGTGAAGACGAAACTGTTTCATTTGAAATTGTACAATCTTTATTGTACCAAAAATAGTAGTGTAAACCATTTTTCGAGACAAGTTAAACCGTTGTAAAACCGGTTATTAGTTTGCGAGCCAATGTTTAAAATCATGAAAACTTTGTGGCGAAATGCCGTGCCCTATCGGGTATTCTTTATAAGTGTTGTCAATATTCAATTCCTTCAGTACCGGTTTTGCGTTGCGTGCCCATTCTACTGGAATGACTTGATCGTCGGTGCCATGTGAAGAAAAAATACTCAGATTAGAAAAGTCGTTGTTTTGGTAGGTTTCAAGGAGCATGTCCAAATTCAAATAACCGCTCATGGCAACCACGCGCTGGACTTTCTCCGGATAAGACAACGCTACAGCATAACTTAAAATTGTGCCTTGGCTAAAGCCAATCAATGTTACCTTGTTTGGATCAATCGGAAAATGCGCGACCAACTCATCAATAAATGTTGAAATCAAATCACGGGAAGCTTTCGCCTGCTCGAGGTCGGAAAATTTATTTTCATCTGCATCAAAATTAATTGCATACCAAGCGTAACTTCCGTAGCCTAAATTGTGAGGTGCGCGCGCTGATACAACGAAATACTCGTCTGAAAGTTCACTGGCAAAGGAAAATAAATCTTCCTCATTACTTCCATATCCGTGTAGTAAAAGCAATAGTGGACTTTTTGCCTTGCTTATTTTTGGTGCTCTGATCAGGTACTGTAGCGATAGTGTCATGGGTAAAGATTAGATCGAGTTAAATGCTTTTTGAAACCAACCGCCCAACAAAGGCACGGGTTTGGTTTCTCCTTTTACAGCGCTAAAAATGCCATACACCCACAAAATCGAAACAAAAAACCACATTGTTGCCGAAATCATCAAGCTGTCAAAATTGCTGATGATCAGTCCGAGCGAAACAAACGTGATCGACAAGCCCAGAGACTGGCGGATATGGAACGACGCAAAAGTATTTTTCTTTTCGGCATTCATTGACATTGCGATTAAAACTCCAATGATTAAAATGTAACTGGTTATAGCCGCAGTTTTCCCTTCTTCTATTTCGGTCATGTTAGGCGCTTTATAAAATTAATTTTCCCTGATTGAAAATTCCGTAGACTTTCCCTTTCATTGGTACATGTAAAAACGCGGAGTTTTTAGATTTGGATAAAATATTTTTCTTTTCAAAAATCCAATTTTCCGCTGGATTGAACAGCGTAAGATTGGCAGCCATTCCTTCTTGTATTCCATGGTTTTCTTCCCTCATTTGCGATTGGAAGATATTCTTCCCGGCAGTCAACTTTTCGATGATAATCTCCAAAGGCAAAACTGTTCCCAAGGCGCCAAAAGCGCTCTCAAGTCCAATTGTTCCGTTTTTGGCCAAATCAAATTCCAATTTTTTATGTTCAATATCAATCGGATCGTGGTCTGAAGTAATCATGTCAATGGTTCCATCTTGAAGGCCGCTTAATAATGCGCTGCAATCGGCCGCAGTTCTTAACGGAGGCGTGACTTTGTAACGCGTGTCAAATCCATCCAACTTTTCGTCTGTTAACACCAAATGGTGCACTGCAACACTGCAAGTCACTTTCAGTTTTTTGGTTTTCGCTTCTTTTATCAATCGAACTGATTTTGCAGTGGAAATTGTCGGAATGTGTAATTTTCCACCAGTATATTCGAGTACAAATAAATTTCGTACAATTTCCAATTCTTCAGCCAAAGCCGGAATTCCTTTTAATCCCAACCGCGTTGACACTGCGCCTTCATTAGCTACGCCAGTTCCTTTGAGGTCAGTATTTTCTGAAAAAGCAATCACCAACCCGTCAAAATCTTGGGTATATTGCAGTGCAATTTTTAACAGATTTGGATTGTCTAAATTTTTAGTGTAATCGCCAAAAGCAATCGCTCCGACATTTTTCATATCGTACAATTCGGCCAGATCCTTGCCAAAACTACTTGCGGTTAAGGCTCCAATCGGAAATAATTCGGTTGCAGCTCCTTGTGCTTTCGATTTTACAAATTGAATTTGGGATTGGTTGTCAAGTACTGGAAAGGAATTTGGTTGTAGTGCAACTCCCGTAAAACCAGATCTGGCCGCCACTTCGAGTCCATTTACGATGGTTTCCCGATCTTCAAAGCCAGGTTCGCCGAACGAAACACTGCTATCAAACCATCCTACAGAAACATGAAGATTTTCAAGCGTAATTTCCTTACATTGATTTGGATTGGGCAATTGGGATCCGATCTTTGCGATGGTTCCATTTTCAATCAGCAAATCAACTGTGTGATGGTGAAACGGACTTTTCGCATCGATGATTTTAGCGGTTCTGATGAGGAGTTTCATTGTACAAATTTTTGAATGAATACTTCTAAGATTAAAAAGAGCAAGGTAAATAATACGAACCATTTCCAGATTTCGCTATTGGAGCGATCTGCTTGCAAACGGTCAAAAACGCTTTCAACGGAAGGTATAATTTTATATTCGGAAAGTAAATTTTCAGGAATTACGGTCAGATTACTTTCTGTACGATTGTAGTTAAAACTGACCGCTTTTAGCCAATCGTCATTCTTATAAATTCCAAAATTTCCGGCTTTTTCAGGATAGTCTGTACAGCTAATTTTGACTTTGTTGTTTAAAATTTGTTGTATCGGAATAAACTTTTCTTCATTATTTTTTATAGTCAGAATTTCGTCTTTGGCCAACAAGGCATCTACTAAAATGGGATTACTTTCACCAATAACGAAAGCCGAAATTCCTGTTTTTTGCGCGCTTTGTGCCATATTATAAAACGTGGGAACAATGAGTGGCGAATTTTGGAAATTAGAATTCTGCTTATTGATCTCCGCGGCAAAGACATATACCGCAGAAAGCGGATTTTGCAACGAGGATAAAAATACGCTTTGGTCTTCATAACTTAAGATAGCCGGTGAAGTAGTAGTAATGTCAAAACAAGATCTGGTGTTCGGATATTGGAAATTGGCGACTTGTTTTTCAAAAACCGAATGGTAAACCGGATTGTTGAAAGCAATCTTTGTGATCAATTTTTCGGTATTTTGCAACGATCTAAATTGGATTTTTCCAAAATTAGCCAGAAAGACATTAAGCGTAGCCAAAGCATTTTCGTTTGATGGAATCACAATAAGATTGCCGCCTTTTTCGACAAAAGACTTCAAGGTGGTTTGTAAGGCCTGTGGAATATCCGCTAACTCATTCAGCACAATAGCGTCTTGATTGTCCAGTAAATTGTAATCTAAACGTGCGAGGTCGTAATGAGAATAATTAAATTCGTCTGCAGTGTAAATTCTAGCCAAAAAATTACTTTTTTCTATTTCGCCAACAACCAATACATTGATTTTTTTTGGTTTGGAAATGCTGAAGAATAAGGTGTTGTCATAATCTAGACCGTTATCTGTAATCGAAACATAACCATAAAAATCTTCTTTCGGGATGGTAAAAGTTGCTATTTTTTCTTTTGATTCTAATTTGATCAAAGTTTTTGCTATCAATTTTTGATTATTGTACAAAGCAATCGGGAGATCCTTAAAGTCTGTTCCATAAGCCGACAACTTCACACCGATTTCGTAAAAATTGTCAAGCGTTTGGGCAATATAAACACTGTCGACTGAGACATTATTTTTCTGTT
Source organism: Flavobacterium sp. (assembly GCA_014378065.1). Classification (GTDB taxonomy): domain Bacteria; phylum Bacteroidota; class Bacteroidia; order Flavobacteriales; family Flavobacteriaceae; genus Flavobacterium. The sequence goes on along the minus strand of JACMOK010000098.1, from coordinate 14,622 downwards.
CGGCTTTCGGAATGACAAAGAGGGTGTTGAAAGAGGAGTCAATACTTTTCAATTGCCTTGCTTGCAATCCGATGGCGTCAGTAATCACAATCACATCCCTATTAAAGGCAGAACGGTGTGACTTTATTTTTGCCATCGCACTTTCGAGTTGAAACGGTAGCGAACTGTATTTTAAATTTTGCAATTCTCTCCGTATTGATTTGATATCTGTATTCCAAAAGGTTTCAGCATTGGTCAGTAACGAAAAATTTTGCGCTTCGGGTGTGTGTTCGAGCAAATCTTCAATGGCTCTTTTCAACAATTCGCCTTGCTGCCCTTTGGCTTGCATACTAAAAGAATTGTCAAGAACAATGTACATTTCATTGGAACTACTTTTATTGTCTTTGGCTTTAAAATAAGGTTGGGCAAATGCCAAAATAATAAACGTAAGTAATAGCAACCGGGTGGTTAAAAGCAACCATTTTTTAATTTTTGAGCTCTTGCGGGTTTGTATGGAAAGTTCTTTTAAAAAGCGAACATTGGTAAAATATTCTTTTTTAAAACGTCGCAATTGAAACAAATGAACCAAAATTGGAATGATCAACAAAAAAAGGAAGTAAAGAATTTCCGGATGTTTAAATTGCATTCTGATTTAAGTTTATTTCACAAGACATATCGCGGACGGTAGTGAATTTAGTTTGTCAAAAATACTACTTTTTATTTTTCCTAATGGGGAAATTTAAATTTTAAATGATATAAAGCAGCTAAAAAAACGACCTATTTTTAGACACATTCTCTTTTAAAAATCTATTTTTGATCGGAATTAAATAGCACACAATGAAAAAATATAGCTTTGTCATGGCAATGGTCTGTTTTGCAATTCTGAGTCGGGCACAGCAACATCATTTTAATCTTTTAATAGGAACTTACACCAATTCTTGCGACAGCAAGGGCATATATGTATATGATTTCGATACAGAGTCGGCTGAATTTAAAATTAAAGCTTCAGTCTCCGCTATTAATCCGAGCTATCTTTCGATTTCTAAAAGCACAAAATTCCTATATAGTGTCAATGAAAATGGCACAAAGAGTACCATCAGCGCTTACCGATTTGAAGCAGCAAATGGTGATTTAAGTTTTATCAACCGACAGAATTCCGAAGGCGCCGATCCGTGTTATCTTATAAATGATGCTAAAAATATAATAGTTGCCAACTATTCGGGCGGCAATATTTGTGTTTTTGGACGAAATAACGATGGTAGTATTTCAAGCGCCAAGCAGGTCATTCAACATTATGGGAAAAGCATCAATCTAGAAAGGCAGCAAAGTCCACATGTGCATATGGTGCAATTTACGCCAGATAAGAAGTTTGTCGTGGCCAACGATTTGGGAACCGATAAGCTGTATATTTACCGTTATGATCCGAAAGCGGCTTCAAAAATACTGGTCGTCAAAGATAGTATTTTTGTCAAGGCAGGAAGTGGTCCACGCCATCTCACGTTCAGTCCGAATGGTAAATTTGGATATTTACTTCAGGAACTGGATGGCTCATTGACTGTGTTCAGCTATCACAAGGGTTATTTAAGTAAAATTCAAGAATCGACTGTAGTAAGGTCCGATTTTAACGGCGATATCGGTGCTGCGGATATTCATATTTCTGCCGACGGGAAATTTTTATACGCAACGAATCGCGGCGCGTCAAATGATATAAGCCTTTTCGAAGTTCAAAAAGACGGTCATCTAAAATTTAAAGAGCGGCAGCCTACTTTAGGAAAAGGCCCTAGGAATTTTACGATAGATCCAAGTGGAAAATTTCTACTGGTAGCGCACCAATATTCTAATTCGGTCGTCATCTTCAAAATCAATCGGCAAACAGGACGACTTACGGATTCAGGAAAAAGAATTGAGTTGTGCGCGCCAGTTTGCCTGGTTTTTACCCCCTAGTTATTTTTATCTTTACGTTTTTTATCTCGGGTCTTCAACATGTTTCTATTAACGGAACCATGTGTTTTCTTTTTGGTTTTCGACGGACCTCCTAAATTTACTTTTTTGTTTTTCTTGGCTTTGTCGTGAAAAGCACCCTCTCCGTCGAGCTTTGGTTTTTTTAATAAAAATTTAATTGGTTGTTTGTCTTTTTCTGGCCCAATCAATTGTAACGAAATTTCGACTTCCGATGGAAAATCCTCTATTCTCAATTCGGTATTCATCAATTCTTCGGCTGCCATCTTGAATTCTTCTTCACGGGGCGTGAAAAAGCTAATCGCAGTTCCTGTGGCATCAGCACGACCAGTTCTTCCGATACGGTGCATGTACAATTCAGGATACTCGGGGATCTCAAAATTGATGACATGCGTGATGTCAGAGATGTCAAGTCCACGCGCCATAACGTCAGTAGTGATAATGCCGCGAAGCGTTCCTTCTTGAAACAATGCCATCGTAGTCAAACGGTAATTTTGGGATTTATTCGAGTGAATCACACCAAATTCGCCTTCAAAATCTTCTTCGATGCTCTCTTGGAGCATATCTGAAATTTTTTTGTTATTGACAAAAATCAACACCCGGCTCATAGACGGATTTCCGTGCAATAAGTGTTTGAGCAAGTTGATTTTAGTATTGAAATTAGGAACGGCATAAGTGATTTGGGTAATGTTTTCCAAAGGAGTTCCCGAAGCAGCCAAGCTTACTTCTTCGGGGAAATCAAAGAAGTCATTCAGTATGGCATCCACTTCTTCCGTCATCGTCGCTGAAAAAAGAATATTCTGACGTTTGGTTCGCATCATTGCTAAAATTGCGGTCAATTGAACTCGGAAACCCAGGTTCAACATTTCGTCGAATTCATCGATGACCAATTTGGAGGTTTCATCAAAGCGAATGACATTGTCTAGGGCTAAATCCATTGTTCTTCCCGGAGTACCCACCAAAATATCAGCACCCTGATACACTGCGGTTTTTTGGGTATTGATGTTGACACCACCGTAAATCCCGAGCGTTCTGACCGACATGTATTGTGTGAGCTTTTCAACTTCAGCTACAACTTGAACCACAAGTTCTCTCGTAGGCACCAAGATGACAATTTTTGGAGTGTGTGTGGCCGTAAATTTATACAACTTGAGCAAGGGCAATAAATAGGCGAAAGTTTTTCCAGTCCCTGTTTGTGCAATTCCCATCATATCGCGACCCGACATGATTACAGGAAACGATTTTTCCTGAATGGGTGTCGGAATGACAAAACCCATTTCATCAATGGCTTTTTGTACGGATTTTGGAAGCTGGAATTGCTCGAAAGTGCTCATTTGTATGTATTTTGCGCAAAGGTAATCATTTAATCGCTTAATGATTTTTTAAAACAAATAGCAAGCGAAGTGTCATCCATTAAAATCCTTCAAAAACACCCAATCCAAATAATGCAAAGTCGTACTTCACCGGATCATTGGCATCAAGATTTCTTAATTTTTGGTCAAGTTCTGATAAAGCTCTACCATCATTTTGTTTTCGGTGGAGCAGCCCTAGTTTTCGGGCGACATTTCCGGAATGCACATCCAGAGGGCAAGACAATAGCGATGCAGAAATATCTTTCCACAAACCTAGATCTACGCCCTTGTTGTCTTTGCGAACCATCCAGCGCAAAAACATGTTGATGCGTTTGGCTGCCGAATTGTTCAACGGATCTGAAATGTGCTTTTGAGAGCGGTAAGGATGCTCTATTTCGAAGAACAGCTGTTTGAATTGATGGATGCTATTTTGCATGCTGTCTTTTTCTTGATGTACCGTAAATACTGTTTCTAAACCGCCATGATTTTGATAAATGTGCTGCAATCCTTTTATAAAAGTGGCAAAATCCAAGCTGTTAAAAGTACGGTGTGCAAAATGAGCGAGTCGCTCTAAATCGCTTGCTTTATGCGACATGACGAAATCATAAGGGGCATTACCCATCAGATTCATCATCCTATGGCTGTTTTGGATGATCATTTTGCGATTGCCCCAGGCGATGGTAGCAGTCAAAAATCCGGCAATTTCGATGTCTTCTCGGAGCGAGAACAAATGCGGGATTTGAATCGGATCGCTGTTGATAAAATTAGGGTGGTTGTACAATTCCACTTTTTCGTCGAGGAAGTCTTGGAGTTCATTTGCATTCATGGCAACGTTTTCTTAGTGTAAAAGCCCGATTTCAAACTCTTATTTTTTTGCTGGGGAAAAAAACCATATTTATTCTCGAAAAAACGCAATTGTTTGGCGTTCAAACAAGGCAGAGCGCCATTTCCAGTAATCCAAATGAAAGTGCTTGCATCAGGAGAATTAAATTCGAGGTTGCCTATCTGAGATTTTTTATAATGGGTTGCAAGACTCGAAATTGAATGAGGAAAAATACAATTTTTAATCGCAAAACTAGTCTTTCGATTGATTATGCCGCTGTTTTCATTAACTTGAAATACTGGAAAGAAGACGAGTACTAAAATAGGAATGGTGGCAAAAAACAATAACGAGTGAATCATTTTCTTGTTCTTTAAAAAACAAGACAATATCAGCATTACAAAGAAAATTACAAAATGCAATATGAAACGATATTGTGGACTGTTCAAAAACAGCAATACCAACTGCACAATCATGAGCAAATAAACAATCCAATAGGATGCAGTATTGTAAAATCGTTTTAAAAATAGGGGAACCACAAAAACCAACAACAGCAAAATCGCATTGAACACGCTATCGACTCCGGAATGAATGAGCCATTTTAGAAATATTTTTACGTTACTCAAATCATAAAATTCAGATTTGGAGACAGCAAAGTCATACAACTTTGCTTTGTTAAACCAGAAGTCATATAATTCGACAGGCAAAGTTGCTTTTGAAGCAAAAGAATCTCTTAGCAGGGAAAACGGAAATAGAGGATATCCAGTTAAAATGTAGTTTTTTACAACCAATAATCCCAAAACTAAAACGAAAAGCCCTAAACTTAAGCCAATTTGTTTTTTAAGCTTTTTGAAATTTGAAATAAATAATAGCACAGGAAGTATGAGTAAAGGCAGTGTGGTAATCTTCACATACACCGCAAAAATCGAAAGGATAAAAACCAACTGGAAGTTTGCCGCCGTAAGATTTTGGGAACTGTCGAGAAAATAATAAAACACCAGAAATCCAATCAGGTATGCGGCCAAATCGGGAGACGGCACACCTGAAAATTGAAACAACAGTAAATTGGCGAGCGGCAAGAGTCCGAAGCACAAGGCCAACTTATTTTTATTTTCAAAGTAGGCGTTCAATTTCATTATCGCAAATACATTAAATAAAAATAAGCAAAGCCCGTTGAGGTCATTAAAATTTGCGTAGATAAATGAAAAATTAAAGGCACTTTGGGCAATGTGCCAACCACTGGTTTGACCGAAAAAAATGTGGAGATTGGCCAACCCGTTTACAAAACCATACTCATTAAGCCATTTAATGGTTTGAATGTAGTAGGTTTCGTTGTCAGTAAAATAAATGTTTGAAGCAGATTGCCACAATAAAATTAGGCCCTGCAATAAAATAAATACTTTTAAACTTTTTGATAATTCCTTGATTTGGTGAAGTAAGCCAACATAAGAGCTTATAATGTCAGCTTTAAACAAGACGCCAATAATCAGATGAAATAACAGTAAAAAGCATTGGAATTCGATATTAATGCGGCCAAAAATAGCCCAGACACTGGCGGAAAGAGTAACGAAAAACAACCCTAAGAACGGAAAAACTATTTGATCGCTATTTTGTAGTCGGGTCAATTTATCAAGCACCACACCCAAATTAAAGATCGTAAAAAAAATATAACACCAACTTAATAAGACGAGTAACATGTTATTTGTCGGAAATCTGTCCGTCGACCATTACTAATTTTCGATCGGCCATATTCGCTAGTTCTTCATTATGGGTTACAATCACAAAAGTCTGCCCGAAGGCATCGCGCAATTGAAAGAACAATTGGTGTAAGTTTTCTGCCGCTGCCGTATCCAGATTGCCGGAAGGCTCGTCTGCGAAAATTACTGCCGGCTTGTTGATTAAGGCTCTTGCCACCGCAACGCGCTGTTGCTCGCCCCCTGAAAGTTCGTTGGGCTTGTGGTGCATGCGATGTGTGAGTCCGAGGTAATCAAGTAATTTTTGTGCTTCTTGTTCAGTTTCCTGTTTCTTTTTTCCAGCGATAAAGGCAGGGATGCAAACGTTTTCCAAAGCCGTAAATTCAGGAAGCAATTGGTGAAATTGAAAAATAAAGCCTAAGTGACGGTTTCGAAATTGAGACAGCGATTTGTCATTCATCTGCAAAACTGCGGCGCCGTCAATTATCAGTTCCATATCATTCGACACAGCGGGTTTATCAAGAGTTCCTAAAATTTGGAGTAAGGTGGTTTTTCCTGCGCCCGAAGCGCCGACAATAGATACTATTTCGCCTTTTTGAATATGTAAGTCCACGCCTTTCAACACCTGAAGCTGGTCGTAGTATTTATGGATATTTTTCGCTTGAATCATTTCAATAGGATTTGCACAAAGTAACAAAGTTTTTCAGAATTATGTGGCAAGATTAACAACTAAAAGATTTCTGTGAATGGTATAAAGAATACCTATCGAGTTGTAAAATGTGGAATAAAAATTAGGATTACTTTTATCACGCGAATTTTGTGTTTCGCTAAAAATTTTGAAATTATGATGGAAGAAAAAAAAATCTCAGTCGGTTTGCCTGTAGTATCAGGCGAAGAGGAGGCCATTTTTGCGGGAGGCTGCTTTTGGTGTACAGAAGCTGTTTTTTTAGAATTGGAAGGCGTGAAGAAAGTTATTTCGGGTTACATCGGCGGTCGAACTTTGAATCCGACTTATAAGGAAATTTGCGCGGGCGACACCGGACACGCAGAAGCAATAAAGATTGTATTTGACCCCAGCAAGATCGCTTTTGGGGAATTGTTAGAAATCTTTTTTGCTACTCATGATCCCACCACCATCAATCGCCAAGGAAATGATGTTGGAACGCAATACCGGAGTGAAGTTTTTTATTTGAATGGCAAACAAAAGAAAACGACCGAAGATTATATTGCCTTGCTTACCGAGAGCGATACTTTTGGGAAAAAGATTGTAACTAAACTTACCTCCGCAACGCAATTTTTTGATGCAGAAAATTACCATCAGAATTATTACAACGAAAACAAATCGCAAGGTTATTGCAGCTACGTCATTACGCCAAAAATCGAGAAGTTGCGGAAGCATTACGCAGACAAATTAAGAAAATAGTACGCCCAATGGCAAACGAAAACGGAATCTCCAATACTAAAACTCGCGACTTGCTGTTGGGGTTGCTTTTTGATGGTATCGGAATGTTGTCTTTTACCATTCCGCTGGTCGGCGAGTTTTCTGATGTCATCTGGGCGCCGTTGGCGGGCTTTATAATGACTAAAATGTATAATGGCAGAATAGGAAGAGTAGCGGGTATTTTCACCTTTCTTGAAGAAATTATGCCTTTTACCGACGTCATTCCGTCATTTACGCTGACATGGATCTACGTTTATTTTATCAAAAAGAGCGAGTGATATTTTTTAACTGTCTTTTTTTGGATCTTCTTTAGGAAGTAAAAAACCCAGTCTCATACTTCGAAGCATCTTTTTTTCAAAGTTCCAAAAAAAATTAAATTGACCGAACAAAAATCCGATGCCCACCAAAAGGAGTTGGTAAATTGGAAAAATCAAAAGCAAACGAACAGGTGTAAACCAAAATCCCCAATCAGCGTCGGTAATTCCAAGCCACTGGCAAACGGGTTTAGACAACCACGCTGATGCAGAGCCTGTTATCGCAAAAACGATAAATATAAGGGTCAGCTGGAAATTAGAAGCAATTCCCCATCGTTGTTTGAATGACTGCATATCAGTTAAATTCCAACAAATATAAAGATTCTACCTCCAATTTCGTCATAATTTCTGTTTGTAGTGGCTTTGAAAATAAACGAAATAATTGTAAAGCAAATAGTTTACTTCGTATCCGTAATGAATGTTAGCTAGGTAGTCGATGCGCATTTCATACAGATTTGAATTATAGCGTTGCGGCTGCAGGGCTCGGTTGTTCCATGTTGACACAAAAAAGTAATTTTTATTTTCTAAAAATGAAAGCGAATAATAGTTTCTTGGCTTGGCGGTACTCCTTAGCCAAGAATCAAAACCCGGTTCGATAATAATAATTTCATATTGCAGTTCTTCATTGGCAATTCTTACGGTATCGTTTTGGATTGCTGCGGCGTCATTGTGCAAGGGTAAGGACGTCTTCTTGACAGTGCATGCAGCAATTATCATAAAGAGACTTCCCACAAACAATAGCTTTTTCATATCCAATTTGTTTATTATAAAGATAGTAAAGGCGATTTCAAAAGCTACAATTTGAATTTTTTTAACACACAAAAAAAGCCAAACAACCGTTTGGCTTTCATCAAAAATTTAAAAACTGAAAAAAAGTTAGGCTTTTTCCGTTTTCAATAAACTGATAATCTGTTCGGCCAATTCTGTGCCAATACGATCTTGTGCCTCTAAAGTTGCTGCACCAATGTGGGGTGTCAGTGAAATTTTAGGATGCATCAGGATTTTTATTTCTGGCGAGGGTTCATTTTCATAAACATCCAACCCGGCAAATAATATCTTTCCGCTGTCAAGTCCTTCAAGCAAGGCTACTTCATCAATCACACCACCTCTAGAACAGTTGATAATTCCGACATGTTGCTTCATCAGGGCAATTTCTTTCGCACCAATCACATAACCATTTTGTGCCGGAACATGTACTGAAATGAAATCAGAGTGGCGGTACAAATCTTCGGAAGGCTCGGTAACGATTTCTACATTGATGAACTGACCATTGTAAAAGTCGACTTTTATCTCAGCATTGTCTACATATTTGTCTGCTGCAATCACTCGCATACCCAATCCCAAAGCTATTTTTGCCGTAGCCTGACCGATGCGTCCGAAGCCGATTATGCCCAGTGTTTTTCCTCTAAGTTCGATGCCATTGGCATACGCTTTTTTCAAACCCTCAAAATTCGAATCGCCTTCTAAAGGCATATTACGGTTCGCATCATGCAAAAAACGGACACCGTTAAAGAGGTGAGCAAATACCAATTCTGCGACACTTTCTGAAGAAGAAGCAGGTGTGTTAATCACATGCACCGCTTTCGAGCGCGCGTACTCTACATCAATGTTGTCCATGCCCACACCACCGCGACCAATAATCTTTAAACCCGGACAAGCATCAATAATGTCCTTGCGTATTTTCGTCGCACTTCTTACCAATACAACACTAACATGATTTTCATTGATAAAATGAGCCACTTGCTCTTGAGCTACTTTGGTTGTAATGACTTCAAATCCGCCGGCTTCTAAGGCTGCAATACCGCTTGTCGAAATGCCGTCGTTGGCTAATACTTTCATTTTTATTTTTTTATTTTTATAATTTGTTTAAATCAGGAGCTTTTTCCCGCTTTCCGTTGCAATCTTTTTTGTTTCTAAAGAAAAAACAAAAAAGGATTTTCGCTACAATCGGGGCTATAAATTCATTCCAGCTATTTTCTTTTCAAAGTCCTGCATGACCGATACGAGTACTTCTACACTTTCCAAAGGCAAGGCGTTATACATCGAGGCGCGGTAGCCTCCAACAGAACGGTGGCCGGCCAACCCTGAAATTCTGGCTTCTTTCCACAAAGCATCAAAAATGGGTGCATGTATCTCGTCTTTGAGTAAAAAAGTAGCATTCATATCGCTTCGATCTTCGGTTGCTGCCACACCTTCAAAATACGGATTTCGATCGATTTCGTTGTAAAGCAATTGGGCTTTGGCACTATTAATTTTTTCAATTGCAGCGATACCTCCTAAATTCTTGAGCCATTGCAAAGTCAATAATGACGCATAAATCGGGAACACCGCTGGGGTGTTGTACATACTTTCCGCAGTGATGTGCTTTTGGTAATCAAGCATACTTGGAATGTTTCGGCCTGATTGTCCAAGAATCGCTTCCCTGACGACAACCAAGGTTGTTCCGGCGGGACCCATGTTTTTTTGCGCTCCCGCATAAATCAAATCGAACTTTGAAAAATCCAAAACTCTAGAAAAGATATCCGAACTCATATCGCAAACCATCGGAATGTTTACGGTTGGAAAAATTTTCATTTGGGTTCCAAAAATGGTGTTGTTGCTCGTACAATGAAAATAGTCTGCATCGGCTGGAACGGTGTAATCTTTAGGAATATGCTTGTAATTCTCCGATTTTGACGAAGCCACCACGACGGTTTCTCCAAAAGCTTTAGCCTCTTTGATGGCACTGCTGGCCCATGTTCCGGTATCGAGATACGCAGCTTTGCCATTTGCTTTCATCAGATTGTTCGGAACCATTAAAAATTCCAAACTCGCACCACCGTGAAGAAATAACGCTTGGTAACCTTTACCAGTTAAATTTAATAGATCCAAGACCAAAGCACGGGCTTCGTCCATTACGGCGACGAAATCTTTGCTTCTGTGCGATATTTCCAGTAGTGACAAACCCGAATTGTTAAAATCTAGAATGGCAGCTGCTGATTTTTCAAAAATCTCTTGCGGCAGAATGCATGGCCCTGCGCTGTAATTGTGTTTTTTCATTACGTTTGTAAACATTTCCAAAAAATTTAAGTTGCAAATCTCGGAAATAGTGACGGATTAAACGATTATAATTATCACTTAATCGATGATGTTATTAACAAAAACGTTGTAGTTGACAACTGAAAAATGCTAATTTTTGATGGTTTTGAAGGTTTGTTCCGTTGCATCATCAAACGATAATTTGGCAAAATAGCTGCCGTCCGCAAGTTTTTCCAATCAAACTTTACTCGTGTTTCCTGTTGCCTCGAAAAGTAAGTTTTCGGCAATAGAAATAATACTGACTTTTTCAACCATAGTCTTTAAATTGTTTTTGATATTGATTTTATTTTGCGTTGGGTCAGGAAAAATCAAAGCAGATTTTTTTCAAATTCAGTTGCCATCAAGGTATTCAAATCTAAATAATAATCCCTTCTGTTTAATAATGGCAGTCGGTCAAAGGGGTCGCCAATGATTAGGGAATTGCCTTCACTTTCAAATGCGTTTCCGAAATAATCATCTTGATACGGTCCGGTTCCTGTAAATTGGTTTTACTACATCCATGTACCATCCGTTTTTTTTATAATAAAGCACCGGAAATTTGCGTGTCTACGGTAAAATATACCAGGTAGATCTCAAAAACATTTTGTCTCTCGCTTCTTCAATTTTAATATAAACCTGATCGCCGTGATGGTCAATTGGGAAGTAATTATATAAAACCCATTCCCCGTTAATGGATTCATCATATTCCGCGATGGAACTTGTACTATTAATTTTGCGGTCAACAGTGTAAATGTTGTTGTCAGAAAGTGAAAAATCTACAATATGTACTTCCAGATTTCCGAGTGAAAGCGTTGAAGAGAATTCCCGGTTGTTACCATATTTTTTGTAAAAACTGATACCCGCATATCGTTCATTCTAATTGCAATCTGAAGTTACCAGAAGATTTTTTTCCACATCTATTTTACTGGTTTCGTTGATAATTATTTTTTAACTAAAAACCCAATCGATTCCGTTATAATTGTTTATGTAAACGGCGCCATCAATAAGATTTTCTGTTGTAACGGAATTTGCTGCGCTAATGAAAAGCTGGTTATAGCTTATTTATACGAATGATCCAAAATAATCAGTAATACCACCATCGAAATCGGTTATCTTTTGCAAGAACTGATAACTTTCGGCAACCTACTGGCGAAAAATAATTATATGGAAATTAAAAACTTAAGTGTATCCACCTCATCTGCATAATCCCAAAGTGCGGGCTGCTGCGTTGTGCCAAACGGAATACTTTTGTCAATTAAATGATTTGAAACCACACATTGAATTTGATCTTTATCGTTTTCCAATTTTATTTTTAATGCAGCAATACTGTCATAAAATTCATAAAAAATACTCGAAATCGGCGAAGCATAGCTCGGATCTTCTTTGATGATTAAGAACTCATTGTCGAGCAGTTTAAAATTGCTCATTAGAAAAACGGCCTTATTGTAATCGTAATTGTTAGCATATTTTTCATACAAAATGACGTCCTGATACGCAAACATTCCATTAAAAAACAGATCAAAATTATAGTCTTTAGGAACAAATATTTTAGATACATTTCTGCAACCCAGTCCAAAATAGCGGAAAACATCTTCTCCCAAAGCGACCATTTGTGTTTTAGATTCTTGGCCGTTTAAAATGGCGACCGAATTTCTCGATTTTCGAATGATACTGGGTTTGTCCTTAAAATAATAGTCAAAATAACGAGAAGTATTGTTGCTTCCTGTGGCGATGACGGCATCAAAACTTTCTAATTTGCCTTCAACAAATTCAATGTGAGCTTCCAATTCGGGCAAGACGACTATCAGGTATTTGGCCAAAAATGGAAGCAGATGCTGATCGTTTGAAGACGTCTTTACCATGACTTTGTGACCAGCCATTATTACAGAGAGAAAATCATGAAATCCAACCAAAGGGATATTTCCCGCCAGAATTAGTCCCACAGTTTTTGGCTTTACATTTTCAAAATGATAGCTTGACAACCACGTCTTGAAATTTTCTTCGGTTAAGGCAGCGCTCCAGGATGCTATTGCAAAATATACTTGTTCAGGCGTGTACCAACCATTGTGTGACTGCGAAAGTTTTATCAGATCATCGAACGCATCAAAAAATAAATCATTGTTCAAAACGGCTGGATTTTTTGTCGTTTCATTTTGAGAAAACTGTCCTAAAAATTTTCCTAATTCAATAAAAGATTTTTTTTTATCGTTTTGTGACATCGGTTTGCTTGTTTATAACGAGTTTTGATTGTAATTTTGCAACAAAAATAAGCTATAATAAGTTATTGGAGAAGGCAAACTGGCACGGGAATTTAAATCCTTGCAAATGCAAAGTCGAATTCAATACCCAAAATCGTAAAAAATGGCCATTATCATAACAGACGAATGCATTAATTGTGGCGCGTGTGAACCCGAATGTCCGAATACCGCAATATATGAAGGCGCCGACGACTGGCGTTATAAGGACGGAACAAAACTACGGGGAAAAGTAATTTTACCTGACGGTACCAGCGTTGATTCCGAAGAAGCACAAACGCCAGTTTCCGATGATATCTATTATATTGTTCCCGGAAAATGCACGGAGTGTAAAGGTTTTCACGATGAACCACAATGTGCTGCGGTTTGCCCGGTAGATTGTTGCGTTCCTGATGAAAATCATGTAGAAAGCGAAGAAACGTTATTGAACCGCCAATCTTTTTTACATAGCGAATAATTACTTTATAGATCACAAAAAAAAATCCTGAACGTCAATTCAGGATTTTCAATTTTGAAAAATAACCAAGATTATTTGACAACTTTATAGGTTTCAACCATCACTTTATCAGATTTGTCATCGTAGGTTTCAATCACCAAATTACCGTTGGTATCGAAATATCCGATTGCTGTTTTATTTCGGGTTCTGTAAATGTAACTATTTGTCGATGTTTTTCTTAACAGCGCTGGTTTGGTATTTTGATCTGATCTGATCGTATATCCGGCGGCATCTAAGGAAACTTTATACTTTTGACCGTTGGATTCGTAATACGAAGACCGGTCCATATCTACTGTTCTGGTAGTCCCATCCGGATTGGTGATTTGCGTCACAGAAGTAACTTGGACTGGCGTCGTTTTTACTTCTTTGTTTAGCGTGTTGGAATTCGCATCTTTTAATTCAATATTCTGTATTTCCTGAACATCTTGTTTTTTAACCTGAGTTTTCTGACCGTCAGAATCCTTTACGGTAGTTACCGTAGTTTTGGTAACTCCTGTAACATTTTGATTTTGCGCCTGACTTGCCACTGTAAATAAAAAAGCAGCCATTCCTAGAAATATCGTTTTCATAATTGTTTGTTTTAAAATTAATACTTCACAAAGTTAGCGCTAATGAATGTTGGAATTTTAGAAAACTTTTACACAATTCCCATTTTGTAAACTAAAAACAATATTGAATGTAAGTTATGTTTAGAAATTAAATCCGAAGCGAGCCTAATAGTAAGCACCACTAAAGCCCATTTGAATTGAAGCCCAATATTCTCCGACTTCGGTGTTGCCTTAATCATGCTGTTTGTCTGGATATACATTTAATAGATTGTTGTTACCAGTAGTTAGTTTTAAGTTTTTTGTTATCTTAAAGTACTTGGGTCAAATTGGTAACAGTTTTGGCGTCAGACTCATCTTGTTCATCAGCATAATAAAAAGAAGGTGCTGCATGTTGCAGCAATTCGTTAATTTCTATTTTGCCAATTTGAGTCGTGACGTCTTTGATATTAATCTTGCCGCTGATTTCTTTTTGAGTAAAAAGAAACATTGCTCGAAACAGTAACAATAGCAACAAACTTTTTTCAATAATAAAAAAAAATTAGTTAGTCTTTTTTTGTTCACTTAAATGCAACGTAATATTTTTTTAAAGCTCCTGTTTGCGCTCCATAAAAAAATATTAAATACTTATCAAAAAATATAAACCTTATATTTGCACACTTTTTAAAATAAAATACTAACCGTTAGCGCTATGTTAGCTGTCAACCGAT
>JACMOK010000097.1 GCA_014378065.1 Flavobacterium sp. | reverse complement strand
TGGATTTCGAAACTAAAGAAGCTAAGCGATGTGTGGCTGTTTCTGGCCTACCGCAAAGTCGAAAACTCAATCAGGAAATAAGCGTGTAGAAAGTTTTTTAGTTGCTTGTTTGGACGGGAGTTCGACTCTCCCCGACTCCACTATTCTATTCTCAAATAGAACTAAATGCCCGTAAATCTTAGGATTTACGGGCATTTCTGTTCTCAATACTTTCAAAAATTAGTATTAAATCAAAAGTTTGCGGTTCAATTTGTTAACCGAAGAACAAGTAGAAAAAATCGTCAATAAACTCTTAAAATGACCCAAAAAATGCATCAATTTAATTCTCCAAATGAAGTAAGTTTTAAAAACTACACAATAATAAAACATTCGCATTCATTTATTGAATGCACCAACTATACAAGTAACCGCATTTTTAAAAACAAAATTGCAATGCAATACGAAGTGATCAACAATACTTCTACCTCAATTTCCATGTTCAACAATCCGCAATTGTAAATTATTATATTTTATAAAAACAGATACAATTTCTAATACTATCCTGACGAAATGGATTCCTGATATAGATGGGGATTTTTTATCAAACTTGAAAAAAAATAATAGTAGAAGCCTTAAATAACTATAAAAAAAATTAAAATTAAGTATGTAAATTAAGTATTAATACGTATTTTTGCATAATAATACTTAATTTATATAGTATGATTAAAGTTATAGTAGTTGGAAACGGTATGGTAGGTTATAAGTTTTGTGAAAAATTTGTAGCAAAATCTGGGCAAGAAAAATATCAAATCACAATATTTGGAGAAGAGCCAAGACGCGCTTATGATAGAGTCCATTTGAGCGAATACTTCGGAGGAAAGTCTGCCGATGATTTGTCTATGAGCACATTATCTTGGTATCAAGAAAATAATATTGTAATCAATATCTCGGAATTGGTTGTCGGATTAGACAAAGAAAATAAAACCATTACTACACATCTTGGTACTGTACTTACTTACGACTACTTAGTTTTAGCCACAGGCTCTTCGGCGTTTGTGCCTCCCATAAAAGGGTCGGAAAAGGAAGGTGTTTTTGTATATAGAACCATCGAGGATCTAGACGCAATGATGTCTTATGCTAAAAAAATAAAACAAAATGGCGCTACCGAAGCCGCTGTTTTAGGTGGTGGATTGTTGGGACTTGAGGCAGCAAATGCTGTTTTAGGAATGGGATTGAACCCTCACGTGGTCGAATTTGCTCCACGATTAATGCCTAGACAATTGGATAAAGGAGCTAGTGACATGCTTCAATCTAAAATCGAAGAGCTTAATATCGGGATTCATCTCAACAAAGCAACGCAATATATAGACGGCGAACACAGCATTAAAGGGATGATGTTTGCCAATGATGAATTGCTAAAAGTAGATATGCTAGTAATTTCGGCTGGGATAAAACCGCGTGACGAACTGGGCAGAATTGCAGGACTTAAAGTAGGCGAACGCGGCGGAATTGTGGTGAATAACAAAATGCAAACCTCTGATGCGTCCATATATGCTATTGGCGAAGTTGCACTATACAACCAAATGATTTACGGACTTGTAGCACCAGGTTATGAAATGGCCGATGTGGCTGCCGAGCAAATTATCGGAAGTGATAAAACGATGCGAGAAACTATTGATATGTCAACGCAGCTGAAATTAATCGGTGTTGAAGTAGCGAGTTTTGGTGATCCGTTTATAGAAAATGACGACGTGGTTGCGATTGTTTATGAAAATAAATTTAGTGGCATTTACAAGAGAATCAATGTTACCAAAGATGGAAAAAAACTTTTAGGCGGGATCCTTGTAGGCGATTCATCGGATTACAACGGATTGTTTCAAATTTATAGTAATGCCCTGGCATTGCCACCCAATCCAGAAGATTTAATCTTAGGTTCTAGAGGTGGCGACAGTTCGACTATGGGTAGCGCAACGGATTTGCCTGATACCGCCGTTATTTGTTCTTGCGAAAATGTAACCAAAGGTTCTATATGCTGTTCTATCACCGACGGAACTTGCGAAACTTTGTCGGATGTGGTGAAACTCACTAAAGCTACTTCGGGCTGTGGGGGTTGTAAACCAATGGTGATCGATTTAGTAAAAGCAGCTCAGAAATCAATTGGTAAAGAAGTGAAAGAAAGCATTTGCGAACACTTTCATTACATTCGACAAGAATTATTTGATATTGTGAAAATCAATAAATACACCAACTTCTACGAAGTAATTGATCATCACGGAAATGGCGACGGTTGCGAGGTTTGTAAACCTATACTAGCATCTATTTTCTCCAGTATTTACAACGATACAGCAAACAAACACGTCACGACACAAGATACAAACGATAGATATTTAGCAAATATTCAACGAAATGGCACCTATTCTGTGGTGCCAAGAATTGCTGGTGGAGAGATTACACCAAAGAAATTAATCGTTATTGGCGAAGTTGCGAAACAATTTAATTTATACACCAAAATTACCGGTGCACAACGTGTAGATTTATTTGGAGCACATTTAAGTGATTTACCCAAAATCTGGAAAATATTGATTGATAATGGTTTTGAAAGTGGTCACGCTTATGGAAAATCCTTAAGAGCCGTAAAAAGTTGTGTAGGAAATGCTTGGTGTCGGTACGGAATGGATGACAGCACCACTTTTGCCATCGAATTAGAAAATCGGTATCGAGGAATTCGATCTCCACATAAATTAAAAGGCGGTGTTTCAGCTTGTATTCGAGAATGTGCGGAAGCAAGAGGGAAAGATTTTGGAGTAATTGCTGTTGAAGGCGGTTGGAATTTATACATCTGCGGAAACGGTGGTGCCAACCCGAAACACGCCGTTCTATTGGCGGAGCAAATAGATAAAGAAACCGTTTTCAAATACATGGACCGTTTCCTAATGTACTACATTCGTACGGCAGGACCGTTAATAAGAACATCGACTTGGTTGGAAAAACTCGATGGTGGATTGGATTATTTGAAAGAAGTTATCATTCACGACCGCATTGGCATTTGTGAAACCTTAGAATCTGAAATGGAAGCATTGGTCGGCACTTTCGAATGTGAATGGAAAGAAGTACTGGAAAAACCAAGATTGCTACAACGATTTAATCACTTTGTAAATTCGGACGAGAAAGATGAAAACATTGAATATGTTCCGTTGAGAGATCAAAAAATGCCAAAACCTTGGTAAAATAAAAATTATGGAAAATATATTAAACGAATATCAATCTGTCACTGTTGAAAATGTAAAAATATGGTTCAAAGCTGGAGCTTTTAAAGATTTTCCCAGTAATAGGGGAAGTTGCATCAAATACAAAAACAAACAAATTGCTGTTTTTAATTTCGAAAGACGAAACGAATGGTATGCATGCCAAAACGTTTGCCCACACAAAATGGAAATGGTTTTGTCCCGAGGAATGACTGGTTCTGCCGATGGCGTTCCGAAAATTGCGTGCCCAATGCACAAAAAAACATTCTCGCTCGTAGATGGTTCTAACCTGAATGGCGATGACTATTCAATCGCAACTTATCCTGTGAAAGTGGTTGATGACGAAGTATTCGTTGGCTTTTTGGAATAATTGTGTATCTTTGAATTTAAATAATTCAAATCATAATGACACCATTTCAGAACGCCACTGCGTGGATTGATGCCGAAAATGCACAAGATCCAAACAGTGAAATATACCAATCTAATAGTTATCCAAAGGAACTTTTATATTCGAATCGAATGTATAAAAGGCTGATGGATTTTTATCCAAACGCTTCAGAAGAAATTCAAATTGCCTCCAAAGCGCAACATATTTGCCGTTGGAAAATACCGCGAGAATCCTATCCGATGGATCGTGTGGGGTATTTAAAGTGGCGCGAAGACTTAAAGAAATTTCACGCTCAAACCACTGCCGAAATTTTAGCAAAAGCAGGTTATTCTCAAATATTTATCGACAGAGTTTCTTTTCTTATTGAAAAAAAATTACTCAAAAAAGACGCCGAAACCCAACTCCTCGAAGACGTCATTTGCCTAGTCTTTCTTGAATTCTACTTTGATGATTTTGCACAAAAACACGACCAAGAGAAAATGAAAAACATCATCCTGAAAACCTGGCACAAAATGTCTGAAAACGGCCATCAAGAAGCCTTGAAAATCAATTTTAGCGAAGCGAATTTACAGTTGATAAAAGAGGCTCTCAGAATGTAATACTTTAAATAAATGACTAACAATACTGTAGCTTCTGCCAATATCTCTTTCAAAAACCTGAGGAGATTGTATATTTTCGCTTTGTTAACTATTGCGATTACGGTTTTACTGAGTCAGTTAGTAATTCAGTATAACCTTACTAGTCAGTTGAGTGATTCTAAAATCATCAATATTTCGGGAAAACAAAGAATGCTCAGTCAAAAACTGACTAAAGAAATTTTGATTTTGAATTTCATTTCCGATACCAAAAACAACAAAAAAGAGATTGAACAAGCCAATGAAATTATCAAATTATGGAAGTTTAACCAATATGCATTAGAAAATGGTAATGATAGTTTGGGTTTTCCAAAGGTAAAAAGCCAAAAACTTTCGGATTTATTTAATGCTATTAAACCCAATTTCAATACAATAGTGCAAGCTGCAACCGTTTTTTTGCACAATAAAAAGCTAGGACTTCAGGAAAAAGAAAACCAGAAATTAGTTGCAATTATTCTGAAAAATCAAGGGATTTTTCTGGAGAAAATGAATGAAATTGTAGGTCAATACGATACGGAAGCACTCGAAAAAGTAACTTTGCAGAGCAAAACTGAATATACAATTTTAGGATTTACCTTATTGGTCTTGCTGTTAGAATTTATTTTTATTTTCAAACCTACCAATAAAAAAGTGGAACAACTCATTTCGAAGCTTTTGTCATCAGAGAAAAAAGCTTTAAAATTAGCACACGATACTGAAGTTATTAGCGAGGCAAAAGAAAATTCAGTCAAAGAATTGAAGTCGCTTAATTACGCAATGGAAAATACTTTGCTATATTGTAGGGTGGCTCCAGATGGATCGATTATTCATATTGGAGAAAAGTTTTCAAAATTGCTGCAATACAGTCCTTTTCTTTCTGATAAAACGTTTGCCCAAGCAATGACGCCAGTAGAAAAAGAGCAAAATTTACTCAATCAGATTATTCTTGAAAAACAACGAATTGGCTGGCAAGGCGAAATTTATATCACTACCAGAACCCAACAATCTATTTGGCTAGATTTAGCAATAATTCCTGTGACTATCAAGAAAGATGAATCGGAGTTGTTGGTTATTTGTTTTGATATTACCGAACGAAAAAATGCCGAACAAGAAATTGAACGTTTGAATAATGAGAACTTTAACGATAGGGTAAATCAGCAAAAAATCATTTCCAGCAAGATTGTCGAAAACCAAGAAAACGAGCAAAATCGAATTGCTAAAGAGATTCACGACGGCATTGGACAAATGCTAACCGGATTGAAATTTAGTCTCGAAAGCATTAATTTGGAAGACAAAGAAAAGTCGGAACAAAAAATTGAATATCTCAAAAAATTATCACTCGATATTATTAAAGGCGTTCGTACCGCTACTTTCAATTTGATGCCACCCGAATTGACTGACCACGGAATTGTTTCTTCATTGGCAAAATTGACTCAGGAATTATCGAAACTAACGGGAAAAGAAATTCTGTTTTACAACAAAACCGATTTTGATCAACGCTTGGATTCATTGGTCGAAATCAACATTTATCGGTTGACGCAAGAAGCCATCAATAATGCTTTGAAATATGCTAATTCTTCGCATATCATTGTACAACTTTCACATAGTGCTACACTTTTGAGTATTATAATCGATGACAACGGGAAAGGTTTTGACATTGCATCAGTTGAAAAAAAGCGAAATAGCGAATCCGGAATGGGATTACTTTTTATGAAAGAAAGAATTCAATACATCAACGGCCGAGTGTTTTTTAGTTCTATTCTTGGCGAAGGAACCCGAATTACTTTTAATATTCCGATTTAAAAAAATCAATGGTAACATCAATGGAAATAACAATGGCAATCAGAATTTAATTTTTTTTTGAATATCGATTACATCATAGATTGGTTTTCAGTATAAATAACCATAAATATTTTTTCGATTGCTATTGACCTTAGCTGTTACTATTAAAAGAAATTGCAATTTCCATAGCTGTTTTCATTACTATTGATTTTTGCCACTGCCATTTTAAATTGATTTTTACGATTGCCATTACAATTGATTTTTACCTTTGAAATCACCATTGTGATTGAATTTTGCAATTGCCACTGCCATTGCCATTGAAAAAATACGTACATTAGCATCACTTTTTAGGTTTATATACGTAAAAATGAAAATAAAAATTAAGTAGGATATGAGTAATACCATTCGAGTTGTTCTAGCAGATGATCACGTTTTTGTAAGAGATGGCATCAAATCATTATTAGAAAACGAAGCAAATATTGAAGTAGTTGGCGAAGCCACAGACGGTTTAGAAGCTTTAAAATCAGTCGAAATCAATCAACCCGATTTGTTAATTTTGGATATTAGAATGCCCAATATGAATGGTATTGAAGTAGTCGAAAAACTGCGAAGTCAAAACAATTTGGTAAAAATCGTGATGTTGTCAATGCACGAATCCGAAGAATATGTCTTAAAATCAATTAAAGCGGGTGCCGATGGCTATTTGCTGAAAGGCTCAAGCAAAGAAGAATTTCTCAAAGCATTGAACACTGTTTCGGAAGGGGGAAAATATTTTAGTGGTGATATATCATCCATATTGATTAGTCAGCTGACACTTTCGACTACTTTTTCAGAAACAAAACATTTGGTCAATGATGAAATGATGATTACCAAAAGAGAAAAGGAAATACTTACGTTGTTATTATCAGGAAAAGGAAATAAAGAAATTGCAGAAGCTTTAGATATTAGTAAACGAACTGCAGAAGTTCATCGATTCAATTTGATGAAAAAACTGAAAGTCAAAAATCTTATCGAACTTTCTAATAAAGCGACTGAGTATTCATTATTTTAAAAATCGTAAAAAAATTAAACTACTTAATTAAAATTACGTATAAATACTTATTTATTTTGCAAAACCTGCCATAACGCAGGTTTTTTTAGGTTTAATACATTTATTTTTACCGCATTAATAAGTAAAAATCTTATATAAGAGTTACTTACTAACTTCAAATGATGCAATAATAAATATTACAAACTAAATGAATTCAATTTCTTCCAATCAGCCACTTACCAGTCTTAATATTTTTAGTGGAAAAGGCGTCCAAATGCGGACATTTCATATCACTTGGTTAACATTTTTCTTTTGCTTTTTTGCTTGGTTTGGTATGGCGTCGCTAATGCCAATTGCAAAAGAGCAACTCCATTTAACCAAAGATCAATTGGGTAATATTCAGATTGCGTCTGTTTCTGCAACAATATTGGCTAGGTTACTCGTCGGTAGGTTTGTAGATAAATTTGGACCGAGATTAGTTTACACTTGGTTATTAGTAATTTGTTCTGCACCAGTACTTCTCATCGGGACATCACAGTCTTACGAAAGTTTTTTGCTGTTTAGATTGGCTATAGGTATTATTGGCGCCTCATTTGTAATAACGCAATTTCATACCTCAGTAATGTTTGCTCCCTCCATTAAAGGCACTGCAAACGCCACAGCGGGAGGATTTGGAAATGCAGGTGCCGGTTTGGCCAACATAACAATGCCGCTTATTGCTGCAGGATTTGTTGGATTAGGATTTTGTACGCACGAGGACAGCTGGAGATATGCAATGATAGTACCCGGAGTTTTACTGTTAATTTTTGCTTTTATCTACGTAAGATATACCAAAGATTTACCTAACGGAAATTACAAGGATCTTGGAATTACCAACAAGAACAAAGAAAACACCTTTATGCTTGCCATCAAGGATTATCGCACTTGGGTTTTAACTGTTGCTTATGCAGCTTGTTTTGGCGTAGAAATTACGATAGATAATTTTGCACCTATTTACTTTGTAGATACTTTTAGTGCAAGCCTTAAAACTGCAGGAATCTGTGCAGGAATCTTTGGAATGATTAATATTTTTGCAAGACCATTGGGCGGAATCGTTGCTGATAAAGTGGGTAAAATATATGGTTTTTCTGGTAAAAATTTATTGCTTGCGCTACTTCTTATACTTGAGGGCATTGGTATTATTTTCTTTGGATTAACACATCAATTGGGAGTTGCTATTTTCTTGATGTTTTTGTTTGGAATGAGTTTAAAAATGGCAAACGGAGCGACATATAGCCTAGTACCATTCATCAACCCAAAAGCGGTAGGAAGTGTTGCCGGCATTGTGGGAGCAGGCGGAAATATTGGAGCCATGTTAATTGCGTTCTTATTCAAAGCCAAAGCGGTTAAAATAACAAAAAATGTAATCGACGAATCTGGCGTTAGCAAAACTAAAGATTTAATTGATTACACCAACGCTTTTTATGTACTTGGAATTATCATTTTGATAACAGGAATAATTGTTTTGGTAGTGAAGTTGTTGGTAACGAATGAAGAAGATAAGCCAACAGAATACGAATAAAAAAATAGTTTTAATTTTTAATTGTTTAAAAGCCTTTGATTGTGTTTAAAGGCTTTTTTATGTGATTATAATCGCATTATATTTCGTTGATTTATTTAAAAAACAAATTGTTCCCAAATTGGCAAATTATTGATGTATTTGTAAAAAAATATGTTTGAGAGCAGTTGCAAAAAAGATTTTGATAGACTTTTGGGAAAATCATTCTGATTGCGAGCAACAATTAAAATCGTGGTTTCGAGAAGCTTCAAAAGCGCAATGGAAAAACCCACGTGATATAAAAATCGAATATCCAAGTGCAAGCATTCTAATTGAAAATCTAGTTGTCTTCAATATTAAAGGAACCTATTATAGATTAATTGTAAAAATAAACTATGAATATGAAATGGTTTGGATACGGTATATTGAAACTCACACAGATTATTCTAAAATTAACGCTAACAAAATTTAAATTATGAACATCAATCTTATAAAAACCGAAAAGGATTATAATCAAGCATTAGAAAGACTTGAAATAATCTTCGATGCCAAAAAAAAGAACTGAAAACGGCGATTAATTAGAACTTTTAGGAATGTTGATTGATCAATATGAAAACGAACATTTCCCAATTGATCTGCCAGATCCAATTGCGGCAATTAAATTCCGAATGGAACAAAAAGGATATGACCAGAATGATTTGGCTAAAATTATAGGATTTAAAAGTCTTGCAAGTGAAATTCTAAACAGAAAAAGAAAATTATCATTTGAAATGATTCGACAATTGCATACCAGTTTAAATATCCCAACGGAAGTTTTAATACAGGCTTATTAACAAAAGAAATCCCTGCAATGCTGCACATCACAGGGACTTTTAACCAAACTAAATTCAAACTAACTTTTATACACCATTCCCAAATCTTCAATAGAAAATTCTTCGGTAAGTAGATGCAATAATTTATCTCTCAATTCAATATATTCTGGAGTTTTTACAATCTCAATTTTATTTCTTGGTCTTTTCAAATGAACTTCTACGATTTCTCTAATTGTCGAAGCTGGACCATCGTTTAAAACTACAATTCTATCCGATAAAAACAAGGCTTCTTCGATGTCGTGGGTAATCATGATAATGGTTTTATCTCGATTGTTGAGATTCCATAATTTCAACACTTCTAGTTGCATCGAACTTTTAGTAAAAGCATCCAAAGCACCAAATGGTTCATCCAACAACAAAACACCGGGATTAATAGCAAATGCTCTAGCAATGGCAACACGTTGTTTCATTCCGCCTGATAATTGTCCTGGCAATTTATCTCTGTGCGATAGCAAATTTACCATTTTTAGATTGTAATCGACGATGTCATGTTTTTCATTTTTAGAACAATCCATAACCGAATCTACCGCTTGAAAAATGTTTTCATGAACTGACAACCAAGGCAAAAGTGAATAGTTTTGAAAAACAATTCCTCTGTCTGGACCAGGTCCTTTTATTGCTTTTCCGTCTAATACAACTGTTCCTCCTGTTGGTGTAAGCATTCCGGCAATGGCATTCATAATAGTCGATTTTCCACAACCTGAATGACCAATTATAGAGATAATTTCTCCTTTTTTTATAGAAAGATTAATATCTTTTACTGCAATATATTTCCCTTTTGGAGTTGGAAAAGAGATTTCTAAGTCTTTGATTTCTAAATAGCTCATTTTGTTTTTTGTTTAAATTGTTAAGAGATGGAAGCTGGAAGATGGAAGCTGGAAGACTTGAGATGGAAGATGAAAGATTGGAGATGGAAGATTGAAAACCTCCTATTCTTCCCACGTCCCACTTCTAACTTCCCACTTCTAAGTTCCCACTTCTGACTTCCCACTTCTGACTTCCGACTTTTTAATATGCAACTTTATTCTCGATAAAAGTAAATATTCTATCGAAAAGTAGTCCAACGATGCCAATGATGATAATAGCTGATATAACTTTTTCAAGACTTAAAGCGTTCCAACTGTCCCAAACAAAAAATCCAATCCCAGCGCCACCTGAAAGCATTTCACCGGCAACAATAACCAACCAAGCCACACTAATACTCAAACGCAAACCTGTAATAATGTGCGGTAAACTGTAAGGAATCAATATTTTAGTTAAATACCTCATTTTAGAAAAACCAAAAGCTTTTGCCACATTTTTATGATCTTGAGGAATCGATGCCACTCCAAAAGATGTGTTAATCAATGTTGACCATAAAGACGTAATGAAAACTATAAATATTGTTGCCATTCCGGTATCTTTAAAAACAACTAGACCGATAGGAAACCAAGCCAAAGGCGAAACAGGTTTCAACAATTGTACAATTGGATAAAAAATTTGTTTGCAAATCGTGCTCGCTCCCATCAAAATTCCGATTGGAATTGCGATTAATGACCCTAGTAAAAATCCAAAAAATACCGTTTTTATAGAGTTGAACAATTGCAAACCAATTCCTTTATCATTGGGGCCGTAATCATAAAAAGGATCACTCAACATTTCTTTCAAAACGGTTAAAGTCGCCACTGGACCGGGAAGTGCATCTTTTGTGTAAAGGCTCAATAAACTCCAAAAACCTCCGAACGCGATTAAACCAATCATTGCAAAAAGTACTGATTTTGATTTTTCAAAAACTTTGCTGAGAATTTCTGTTACTTTTTCGTTATTTTTTGAACTTTCAATGCTTGTTTCAGATACCAAATTTAATTCTGATTCTACATCATTAATTGTAAGCGTGTTATTTTCTAACATAGTAATATAATTTTAATTGAGTTTATTGAAGCTCTTCTTTTTTGTATTAGCGCTCCCAAAAGCTTTTGGGATCAAAGATTCTCACAGACTTTTAATTTGTATTCTAAATAATCTATGAAAATTTGATAAATCTGTGTCTTAAGTAATAAGAATTGTATATTGTCGTGTTGTATAATGTAAAATCAGCAGTAATTGCAGGGATTACGGTAGTAATAAACACGACATTATTTTATGTACGTTACTTATATTTATTTTATTTGCTACAAATTGTTTTATTTCTTCACCACTTTCAAATAAGCAGCTGGATTATTTGGGTCGAAAACGGTTTTGTCCATAGTAAGAGAAAACGGTTTCATGTCGTCAGTAGGTACTTTTACATTCATACTTTTGGCCACTTCTTCGTATAAATCTTGAAGAATCAATTTGTCAGCTATTGCTTTATAATCGGGTGCTTCTTTCAAATATCCGAATCGTACATATTGTGCCATTGCCCAAATTGCATACGATTTGCGAGGATAGTTTACCGTGCCTCCTTTGTAAAACAACATATAGTCGTTGTCATAAATTTCAGTTCCTTGGTTGCAACCTAAATTATAGTCTCCCATTAATCTGGATTCGATAACCTCTGCAGGAGCATTTACATAAGGCGCTTTACCAATTATCGAAGCAGCTTTCTTACGATTGGCTGGTACATCGAGCCATTTGCACGCTTCTATTACAGCTTTCATTACTTTAACCAAATCGGCTTTATGTTTAGCGCTAAACTCACTGTTGACTACCAATGCTTTTTCGGGGTGATCTTTCCAAATGTCTTGAGAAGCGATTTGTGTAAATCCAATACCTTGTTTTACTGCAACTCCACCCCAAGGTTCTCCCACACAATAGCCGTCCATGTTCCCCACTTTCATATTGGCCACCATTTGCGGCGGAGGAATTGTGATTATTTTTACTGCTTTTTGGTTTAATCCTGCAAGTGACATCCAGTTGCGCAACCATAAATCGTGAGTTCCTCCGGGGAAAGTCATAGCGAAAGTCACTTCCTTTTCTGCTTTCAATTTAGCCGCAACTACAGGTGTTACTTTATTCATTTGTTTGAAACCTACTTTGCCACAAAAATCATTTGAAAGGGTTATGGCTTGACCATTTACGTTCAACATCATCGCAATTTTCATTTCGGATCCAGCCTTACCGCCTACTCCAGTGTAAACTGAAAACGGCATCGAATATAAGCAGTGTGCTCCGTCTAATTCGCCTGTTAAAATTTTATCTCTAACGTTGGCCCAAGAAGTTTCCTTGGTTAGAACAACCTCAACTCCATATTTTTTGAACAATCCCAATTCTTTTGCCATAACTAATGGCGAACAATCGGTTAGTGGAATAAATCCTAGTTTTACGGGTTCTTGCGCATTTACAACGGCAAACGGGGTGTTGATGGCTACTAACAAAATCAAAAGAGAATTTTTTAGTGTTGCCAATTGTGTTTTTATTTTTTTCATTTTATTGATTTTAATGAGTTTAAACTTATTGTTTTTTGGTAGATAAAAAATCAGGTTTTATTAATAAAGTCACATACGCCCATTGTGGAGT
>JACMOK010000096.1 GCA_014378065.1 Flavobacterium sp. | reverse complement strand
GTTTTTCCGGTGCCGGCGGTACCTGAAGCAAGTACCGTACTACCCCTGGTATAGCCAGGTTTACCACCCCTGAACATTTTGTCCAACGAAGGAATCCCAGTAGAAACTTTTTGAGGTGTACCCGGTTGATCAAGCCCTGCCGAAGTGATAGGAATTACTGAAAGACCTTCTTTATCAATTACGAAAGGATATTCGTTTGTGCCATGTTTTGAACCACGGTATTTAATTACACGAATTCTCCGGATGGCAATTTGTTCATTAACCCTGTTATCCAGTAAAATGATGCAATCGGAAATGTACTGTTCCAAACCATGACGGGTGTACGTTTCCTGTACCGGTTCGCCGGTAACAATTGCAGTAACCTGTTTATTTTTAAGCCACCTGAAAAGTCTTTTTATCTCCAAGCGAAGAATGCCCACATCTGTAATGCCTGCAAAAATAGATTCAATAGAATCTAACACAACCCGTTTGGCACCAATGGAATCAATGGCATGTTCCAAACGAACGAATAGCCCTTCAAGGTTAAAGTCGGTCTCCTGAACATCTTTTCGCTCCAAAAACACATGCTCTACTATAATTTTTTTTTTCGAAACGAGCCCTTGCAGATCCAGATTGAGAGAAGCCACATCTGTATAAAGTTCTTCTTCTGTCTCTTCAAATGACATGAAGACGCCCGATTCTTTGAATTTGATGGCACCGTTGATTAAAAAATCAAGTCCCAAAAGGGTTTTTCCAGAGCCAGCACCTCCACTGACTAAAGTGGTTCTATTTTTCGGAAGCCCACCCTCCGTAATTTCGTCAAAGCCTTTAATGCCGGTGGGGCACTTTTTTAATGGTTTATTAGGAGTGCTTTTTTTTGATGGAGTTTTATGCATACAATGTCGATTTTACTTGTTTATTCAGTGTGTATAAGTAGATTAATGTTTCCTTGCCCTATTCCGCATGACCACTGACATAAATACATGTCCTATAAATCTAAAAAAAAACTCATTCAATTACAATGCCTAAATCTAAAATTACCACAAAAGAAACTTTACATTAAAAACAAAATGCCCAAGTTAAATAAACTGGATAGAAGCATTTGTTTGAGCTCTTTTTGTTTTCTTTCCGAAACGAAAAAGCGAGTGCGTAAAGCCAGGCTACTGGAAGTTTAATGCGATTGAACTTGCTTTTCCAAAAGAACCGAAAATTCAAAATTAAAAGGCTTCGACTACGCTCAGCCTGTCAATCGAGACTAAACAAAAAAAGCCTCTACCGAAACAGGAAAGGCTCTCAAAATATAATTCGGATTTTATCCTATTAAACCTTTACTGTTCAAATACTCCGCAATTTGCACTGCATTAGTTGCAGCACCTTTACGTAAGTTATCGGCAACACACCACATGTTCAAAGTATTGTCTTGCGACTCGTCTCTACGGATACGGCCAACAAAAACTTCATCTTTTTCGTGAGCATCCATTGGCATTGGGTATTTTGCATTTGCAGGATCATCAACTACAATTACTCCAGAAGTTGCGGCTAACAACTCACGCACTTTGGTTAAATCGAAATCCTTTTCAAACTCTATGTTTAAAGCTTCAGAGTGGCCACCCATAACTGGAATTCTTACAGTTGTAGCAGTAACGCGGATACTATCATCGCCCATAATCTTTTTGGTCTCCAAAATCATTTTCATTTCTTCTTTGGTGTATCCGTTTTCTAAGAAAACATCAATTTGAGGGATTACATTTAAATCGATTGGGTAAGCGTAGGCCATAGGACCGTCCATAATTCCCTTACGCTCGTTCATTAACTGGTCAACAGCTTTAACGCCAGTGCCTGTAACAGATTGGTAGGTAGAAACTACTACTCGCTTGATTTTATATTCGTCATGTAGAGGCTTTAAAGCCACCACCATTTGTATAGTGCTGCAATTTGGGTTAGCAATAATTTTATCATCCGCGGTTAATACGTTAGCATTCACTTCTGGTACGATCAATTTTTTTGTTGGATCCATTCTCCATGCTGATGAATTGTCAATCACAGTAGTGCCTATGGCTGCAAATTTTGGGGCTTGTTCTTTAGAAGTGTCTCCACCGGCAGAAAATAAAGCCACATCTGGTTTCATGGCAATGGCTTCGTCAACAGTTACCACCTTGTACTTCTTTCCCTTGAAATCAATTTCCTTACCCTTACTCTTTTCAGAGGCAACCGGAATTAATTCTGTAACTGGGAAATTGCGCTCTGCTAAAACTTTTAACATCACCGTACCAACAAGGCCGGTGGCGCCTACAACTGCAACTTTCATGATTTTTCTTGTTTTTAAATTGTTAATTATTAGTAACTTGTGTACTATCTATCGATGGCAAATATGGGAAAGTTTTTATTGCTTTTAGCGCTATTTATTTCAAAAATTGCGTTTTCGCAGGTTTCAGATAATTTTAATGATGGTGATTTTACACAAAACCCAGTTTGGCAGGCCGACGTTTTTACAAATTTCATAGTTAATAGTGGCCAATTGCAATCAAACTCGACTACTGCCAGCTCTAATTTTTATATCTCAACGCCAAATACCAAAGCATCAAACTGCACTTGGGAATTTGAGATCAATCTAAAATTTGCGACATCAGGATCAAACTATGTAGATGTTTACCTCATCAGCAATACTGCAAATTTAAAAAGTACCAGCATCAATGGATATTTTGTGAGAATGGGCGATACCCCAGATGAAATTTCTTTATATAAAAGATCTGGCGCTGCTTCTACAAGT
>JACMOK010000095.1 GCA_014378065.1 Flavobacterium sp. | reverse complement strand
TTGCTTGATCTTAAACCATTTGAGTTGCGCTTCAAGTGACTGAATTTCATAATTATAATTTGAAGTAGTGTGCAATATCGAGTAATTCACAATATTTAGAATCTCAGGAACATCGCTCGTTGTGGCTTTTCTGATGGTTACATTCATGGTTTATGAGGATTGTTGGCGCCTTTTAACAAATCATCCGCTTCTTGGGTATTAAACCCTAATGCACTATACTTTATTTTGGCTTTTAACGATAGAGCGGAAGCTGAAATGGAGTCATTGGTCTTTTGAAACAGTTTAGCGAGTACTATTTCGGTATCGTAAGTTTCATTTAATTCTAAGGCGCGTTCGGCCCATTTTACAGCTAATTTTAAACTGGTTACATCGTTAACATGCAAAACATATTGCTGCGCGATTTCTTTTAAAACTTGGGCATCTTTAAAAGCATGCTTCTCGACCGATTGGGAAGTTATTATTTTGTAAGTGCTCCAGTTTTTAGTCCGTTCCGCCACCAGCAAATCATACCTAAAAATAAGCGAATCTGTTTTCTGTAAACCAATGGTTTGCGCTATCGACCGTTTCTTTTGATAGTTGATAGTATCAAGGTTTTCTGTGTAAGGTTGCGGCAGTTCACTAACAATATTGACTATTTTTTTTTGTACTCTTTTAGCAGAGGCTACTGCCGCAAATTCTTTCTGGTGCCGTAATACGAATTGAAAAGGTCTCGAGGCCATGTCTGAAACCCCGTTGGCGATAATTTTCCAATTCATTTCACTCAGCAGCTGCTCTTCTGACTGGGTCGCCAAATATTTCTGCGCAATCGGATTAAGGACTGTTCGCTCGCTTCCTTTTTTTAACGTAACTAAAAAAATCAGGCATTTCTCGGCACTGGTAGGCTCTTGATAGAATTGTTTTTCCAAATATGGAAGTTGTTTTTCTGGATTGAGTGCCGTTTTGGTTTCAGAAATGAAAGCAGTCGGTTGAAATTCTCCATTAAAATTATAAAGAACTGTTCCGTTTTGCTCTAGAAATAAAAAACACGGAAATGCCGCGATGTGAAATTTTTGTTTAAAAAACAATCCTTCTCCCTTTTCAATATTTTGCCAGGCACAAATAAAATTATCATTCATAAAATGGGCAACAACCGAATCGTTAAAAACTTCGTTCTTCATTTTTGTACAATGCGGGCACCAGTCGGCATACAAGAAATAGAAAATAGGCTTGTGTTCCGACTTCGACCGC
Organism: Flavobacterium sp.; assembly: GCA_014378065.1. Lineage (GTDB taxonomy): Bacteria > Bacteroidota > Bacteroidia > Flavobacteriales > Flavobacteriaceae > Flavobacterium. The sequence continues at coordinate 30,836 of JACMOK010000095.1, read as the reverse complement.
TGAAGGACAGATTGATAACCACTACTATCAAAGTGAATGGCATTTTGGGCGCTACCGATGGCTGTCAAGAAAAGCAGCACAATAAGGCGACATATTTTGATGGAAAAGCCCGAAAAATAACTACAATTCATAATAAAAATGGACTGAAATGAATACAAATATATTTGTTTTTTAAAAGTATGCGCACATGAAATAGTTAAAATAATGTGTAAATTTGTAACTTCACTATTCTGAAAACAATCTATGGTTTACCCCAAAATTCCTCTAGCGCAAAGTATCATCCAAATTTGTTTGGCTAAAGGTGTAACAAATATTGTAATTTCTCCGGGTTCTAGAAATGCACCATTGACCATTGGCTTTGTAAGCAATCCAAAATTTCAGTGTTATAGTATTGCTGACGAACGATCTGCAGCTTTCTTTGCTTTGGGAATCGCCCAACAAACCAATAAACCGGTAGCTTTAGTATGTACGTCTGGATCGGCTTTACTCAATTATTATCCCGCTTTTGCCGAAGCTTTTTACAGTCAAATTCCGCTGATCGTAATTTCTGCTGACCGGCCGTTAACAAAGATTGATATTGGCGACGGACAAACCATTCGTCAAATGAATGTTTTTGAAAACCATTCGCTTTACAACGCCAATCTTCAGGAAGATGCGTCGACAGACAATGATTTTAAAATTAACGAAGCCATCAATAAAGCCTACACCCAAAAGGGACCGACGCACATTAACGCGCCTTTTGAAGAACCTTTATACCAGACCACACGTGCCATAACGGTCGATCCGACTATTTCGGCATTTGCCAAAGTCTACAAGAACATTTCGATAGAAGACATTATCGCATCGACCAATTTATGGAATTCGGCGAAGAGAAAATTAATTTTAGTTGGCGTGAATGAACCTCACGAAATCGACGAAGAAATTATTGCGGTTTTGGCTAAAGATCCATCGATTGTTGTGATGACTGAAGCAACCTCTAACATGCATCATCCGAGTTTTTTAACTGCGATAGATGCGATCATTACACCATTTAAAGAAAAAGATTTTATTGCGTTTCAACCAGAAATACTGATTACTTTCGGTGGCATGCTGGTTTCCAAACGCATCAAATCTTTTTTGCGCAATTATAAAGTCGAACACCACTGGCATATCGATCCTTTGCGTGCTTACAACACCTTCGGTTCGTTGGCACATCATTTTGAAGCCAATCCTAACGATTTTTTTAATCAAATTGTTCCTTTTACCAAAATAGTACAAAGTGATTATTTTCAGAAAGCGCAAGCCATAAAAAATAGTCGCAATGCGAAACATAAAAAATATCTCGCTAAAATTCCATTTTCCGATTTAAAAGTATTCGAAATTATTTTAACTGCTCTGCCCAAAAATGTGATGTTACAGTTAAGCAACAGCTCTGCTATCCGTTATGCGCAACTGTTTGAAATTGATTCGAGTATTTCGGTCTACTGCAACCGCGGCACCAGCGGCATCGATGGCAGCACATCAACAGCTGTGGGCGCCGCTGTGGGAAGTCTTCTCCCGACAGTATTTATAACAGGCGACATCGGTTTTTTATATGATAGCAACGCTTTATGGAACCAGTACATTCCAAACAATTTTAAAATTATTCTTATCAATAATGGTGGTGGCGGTATATTCAGAATTTTGCCCGGCCATCAGGAAAACAAAATTTTTAATACTTTTTTTGAGACTTCACATTGTTTTACAGCAGAACAGCTGGCCAAAATGTACGGATTTGACTATTACACCGCAAGCACATCCGACACTTTAAATCATAACATGGCCATTTTTTATAGTCAAAATCAAAGACCTGCAATTTTAGAAATATTTACGCCCACTTTAGAAAACGATAAAATATTATTGCAGTATTTTAAGGAATTGGTTTAGGATCTTTTTCCCATTTATATTCCAATAAACTCATAATTTAATTGTCAGTTCCACTTCGTACCTTTACCGCTCAGCAACTCAGAATTTTTTACCATGATTGAAATAGGAAAATACAATACGCTTGAAATATTACGCGACACCAAAGTGGGTTTGTTTCTCGGCAACGGTAACGAGGCTGAAGATATTTTATTGCCGAACAAATACGTGCCGCAAAAATTTGAAATCGGTGATCAGCTTATTGTTTTTGTATATCTCGATCACGAAGAACGTCCCGTTGCCACTACTTTAGAACCTTATATTTTATTAAATGAATTCGCTTTACTACGCGTCAACTATGTCAATCAGGTAGGTGCATTTATGGATTGGGGCATGGAGAAAGACATATTGGTGCCATTTAAAGAGCAAGCCCGACCGATGGAGAAAGGAAAGCGCTATTTGGTTTATTTATATCTGGATGAAAAGACAAATCGTCTAGTGGCTTCCAGTAAAACCAATCAGTTTTTAAACAACGATGTTCTTACGGTTGAAAAGGGAGAAGAAGTCGATTTAATCGTTTCACATATTACAGAAATTGGTATCAATGTGGTCATTAACGAAAAACACAAAGGCTTGTTATACAAAGACGAAGTATATGATGATGCCATTCGCACAGGAGATCGAATGCGGGGCTATATCAAAACCATACGCCCAGATAATAAGATAGATGTAGCACTTCAAATGCAGGGTTATTTAAGCATCGAACCCAATGCCCAAAAAATACTAGATGAACTCCGCGCCAGTAAGGGGTTTCTTCGGTTGCACGACAACAGCCATCCTGAAGATATCAAAACGGTTTTAAAGATGAGTAAAAAAACTTTTAAAAAAGCGATCGGTTCTTTATTCAAAGACCAACTAATTGATATTAAAGATGATGGAATTTATCTTTTAAATAAATAGATAACCCTAAAAATTTGTCAAATTTTCTAGCAAACTAAACCACTTCTATTTTTGGGTTTATTTTCAACAATTCCTGTATAAACAATTCTCTTTTTTCGGGCGTAACATACACATCATCGACATTGCTGTAACTGATAATGTAGCCTTTGTTGTCTAATGCTGGTTTCATCGTGACTGGCACATAAAGTCCCGAAAAATACTTGATTTTGCTAATCTTTTCGATATCTATTCGACCTCTGAACGGACCGGAGCGATACAGCAAGAAATGATTTTTGATCACGTAACGCGTGTCTAATAAAGTCCATACAATCAAAACCATAACCAACGACAGAAATGCAATGGGCAACAATGACAAATGCTCTTTTTGTAACCCAATGATCAGGAGCGTCAGCATCAACACGACAATACCCCAAAGAATCACGACAGTAAACGTATTTTTAGAAGAAAGGTAGCGTTTCATTTAAATAGCAATAATTCAAAAATTGAAAAATACTTACCATTAAATTCATTTCTGTTTGGAAGGAAAATCTAAAAAATGGCTTATTTTTACGCTAAATTAATACAAATTAGAATATAATGGACTGGAAAACGGCAAAAAATTTTGAAGACATCACTTACAAAAAATGCAACGGAGTGGCGCGGATCGCTTTTAACCGTCCAGAAGTCCGCAATGCTTTTCGGCCCAAAACAACGTCAGAATTGTATCAGGCATTCTACGATGCGCAAGAAGATACTTCTATTGGGGTCGTATTGCTTTCTGCCGAAGGACCATCTTCCAAAGATGGGGTCTATTCTTTTTGTAGTGGTGGAGATCAAAATGCCAGGGGCAATCAAGGATACGTTGGAGAAGACGGCCAACATCGCCTTAACATTCTCGAGGTGCAACGATTAATTCGCTTTATGCCCAAAGTAGTTATTGCAGTAGTGCCTGGTTGGGCAGTTGGAGGCGGACACAGCTTACATGTAGTTTGCGACTTGACTTTGGCTAGCGCAGAACATGCCATTTTTAAACAAACCGACGCCGATGTCACCAGTTTTGACGGAGGCTACGGCTCTGCTTATCTCGCTAAAATGGTCGGACAAAAAAAAGCCAGAGAAATATTTTTTCTAGGACGCAATTATTCGGCACAAGAAGCCATGGACATGGGGATGGTCAATGCCGTAATTCCACATGCCGATCTAGAACACACCGCTTACCAATGGGCTCAAGAGATTCTGCAAAAATCACCCACCTCCATTAAAATGCTGAAGTTTGCAATGAATTTGACAGATGACGGAATGGTCGGACAACAAGTATTTGCAGGTGAAGCCACGCGCTTGGCCTATATGACAGAAGAAGCCAAAGAAGGCCGAAATGCCTTTCTTGAAAAACGAAAGCCTAACTTTGGCGAAAACAAATGGTTGCCATAATCTTCTGATCTTTTCAATACACGCCGTGATTTTTAGCAAAATATACTATGGAAAATTTTACAAACCAAACCCTTGACACCACCCAACTTCCTAAATTTGAAGAAGTTTTGTTTTCTAAATTGCATGCCTCTTATTGGAAAGTGGTTTTAATTAATATTGCGGTTCTTTTTGTGCTATTAGGAACGGCATATGGATTGATTTTTACTTTTGTAATGGAACTTTTCGCTTATCAAAAACAAATTACAGCAGCGATTGTGATTTTATTTTGTTTGATATTGGTTTTCTCGAGAATCGGATTTACTAAAAAAGGCTTTGCTTTTAGAAATCATGACGTGCTTTTTAAAAGCGGAATCATAGCAACCAATACAATCATAATTCCCTACAACAGAATCCAACATGTAGCGCTACACGAAGGAATTGTTTCCCGTTTCTTTGGCTTGGCTAAAATCGAAATTTTTACCGCTGGAGGCAATTCAAGTGATATTGAAATTCCTGGAATCGAGAAGGCACAAGCCGAAAATATAAAACAGCTGTTGATGGGTAAGATCGTCAAAGAACTGTAATGGAAAGTCTTTTCAACCAACCACAGCGACAATCTCCCATAGGGGTTTTGGTTATGTTTCTGGATACAATCAGACTGTATGCCCGCGCAATATGGCCGATTTTAGTGATTTGGCTTTTCAAGTTTGATGAAATTAATAAAGCCTATTTTTTGCTGGGAACCGTCAGTCTTATTTTGATCATCGGAATAATTGCTTACCTAAAATATCTAAATTTTACATTTTATTTAGACAACGAAAATGATGAGTTTATTATCATTGATGGCATTTTCAATAAAACCAAAACTGCGATTCAGGTGCGTAAAATACAACAAGTCAATATCAACCAATCTTTATTGCAACGGATGATTGGCGTGTATGCTTTAGAAGTCGACACCGCGGGAGGTCAAGACAAAGAAGTTAAAATTAAAGCCATCTCACATGCTTTAGCTTTAGAATTGAAGGCACGTTTGTTAGACAATAGTAAGCAAACACAAAATGCGAATGAACACAAGGGTATAGAGAACACTTTACCTACCCCTGTCTTTCCGTTTATTCGCATCAGTTTTCTAAGTTTACTAAAGGTTGGAATTACGTCCAATTATATAAGAAGTTTTTCACTGCTGTTGATTTTTTTCTTTACAGTCTCTGACAATATCAACAGATTCACCGGAAGAGACCTGCTGCATGATGAAAACCTTGAAAACTATGTAGCAAAAGATTGGATAATCCAGGCCTTTCTTGTGGCACTGTTTGCATTAATTGCACTGGTATTAATAATCAATCTTGTCCGGATAATTTTCAAATATTACGATTATAAAATCACAAAACAAAAGGGATCTTTATTGCTTTCGTTCGGTTTACTCAATACCAAAAGCACAATTATCAAACCCGAAAAAGTACAAATCACAGCAATTTCAAGAAATTATTTTCAAAAAAAAATGAATATTTTGGAAATAAAAATAAAGCAAGCCACCCATGGTGAAAAAGAAGAGCGCAATGCCGCGATTGAAATTCCGGGCTGTAGCGATAATGAAAGCGAAGCGATATTGAAATTGTTATTTCAAAAAATTCCGCAAAAAGGCGTTAGGCTTCAACCCAATTTTCGCAAACTTGGTTTTGCAATATTCCTTACAATAGCCTTACCTTTACTTGCATTTTATATTTTTAGAAGTTATGATACCACTACCGGCTGGGCAATAAATTATTTGGTGCCGGCCTATGTTATTTTTGTGGCTATTTTGCAGTTTTTCAAGTTCAAAAACTACCGATTGTTTGTTAACGAGGAATTTATTATTAAACAAAGCGGCGCGTGGGACGTACAAAATGAAATTATTGAACCGTGTAAAATTCAGGCCATTACCACTTCGCAATTGTTCTGGCACAAAAGCCTCAATATTGGTTCGCTCACTTTGCACACAGCAGGAGGAACCATCGTGTTTCAGTTGGGAGATTATAATAAAATTAAGGCCTATATCAACCTTTGGTTGTACGAAATTGAAATATCAGACAGCAACTGGATGTAAAAAATGATTAAATTAAAAAGTAAAAATCAATAAAAATGAAGCACTGGATCCAAGCAGCACGGCTGAGAACATTACCACTTTCGGTTTCAGGGATAATTCTAGGGAGCTTTTACGCCATGTCGCAGTCGATTTTCAATTGGAAAATTGTACTTCTGGCCTTATCAACTACTTTAGGGTTGCAAGTCCTATCAAATTTCGCCAATGATTATGGCGACGGGATTAAAGGCACAGACAATGAAGACCGCATCGGCCCCAAACGCGCCATACAAAGTGGGGTTATTTCTCCAAAAGCCATGAAAAATGCCATGATATTGACCGCGGTATTAACCATGATTTCCGCAATTCTGCTGGTTTATTTTTCTTTTAAAGAAGATTACCTAACCTATTCTTTGTTCTTTATAATGCTTGGCGGATTGGCAATTGCTTCTGCGATTCGCTACACAGTGGGCAACACCGCTTATGGCTACCGTGGTTACGGAGATTTGTTTGTATTTGTGTTTTTTGGCCTCGTGAGTACGATGGGCATTTATTTCATGTTTACCAAAACTTTCGAAGATGGACATCTGCTAATATTGCCCGCCATCGCTATAGGATTTTTAAGTGTCGGTGTTTTAAATCTAAACAATATGCGCGACGAAATCTCTGATAAAAAAGTGGGTAAGAATACTATCGTCGTTAAAATTGGTGGTGCGAAGGCCAAAGTGTATCATTATTTTCTGGTGGGTTCTGCCATGCTACTGGTATTAATTTTTGCCATTGCAAGCGATTTCCATTTCGACCAATATCTTTTCCTACTCGCTTACATTCCTTTAACCAAACATTTGATAACCGTGCATAAAAACAATGATTCCAGAGCTTTAGATCCAGAACTTAAAAAATTGGCTTTGAGTACATTTCTGTTATCAGTGTTGCTTTCTCTGTGTCTGATCTATTTTTTATCCGATATTTTGGTCAATAATTCCTAATACTTTTTATATGAAAATCACTTTCTACGGACATGCTTCGTTGTCCATCCAAATCAGTGGCAAAACTATTTTAGTAGATCCTTTTATTTCTGCCAACCCAAAAGCGAGGCACATCAACATAGACGATCTTAAAATCGATTATCTTTTGCTCACCCATGCGCATCAGGATCATACCTTAGATGTCGAAGCAATTATGGGAAATAATCCAGACGCAATTATCGTTTCCAATGCTGAAATCATTACATATTATCTTGAAAAAGGGTTCAACGGCCACATGATGAACCACGGCGGAAGCTGGAAATTTGATTTTGGAACTGTCAAATATGTCAACGCCATACATTCAAGTTCGTTCGCCGATGGCACGTATGGCGGAAATCCGGGCGGTTTTGTGATTGAAGGCGAACACAAAAATATTTATATCGCGGGCGACACGGCCCTTACCATGGACATGAAGCTGATTCCCCTGCGCACCAAGCTCGATCTTGCGATACTTCCGATAGGCAATAATTTTACGATGGATATAGAAGATGCGATTTTAGCTTCCGATTTTGTAGCCTGTGATAAAATACTCGGCATCCATTACGACACCTTCGGTTTTATCGAAATCAACCACGAAGCCGCAATACGCCAGTTTTTTGATAAAGGAAAAGATTTGATGTTGCTCGATATCGGACAAAGTATCGATTTATAATTTTTTTTTGAAGCTATTCCGGCTATCCGTTCCAATTCCCGTTTAGAAAAATCAGATTGAATTCTACGTTCTTGTTACGGGAGATTTCCACTGCTATCCGGGCTAAAATGCCACACTCAAATTCAACCTCCATGCAAAAACAATTGTACTCAATGATAACTTTATGCGTTGCTGCGTTGTCCTTTGCACAACCCGACGGATATTGGGATAAAGCGCGCGCCACCGCCAGAGAAGTTACCGTAAGCGCAAGAGAACGAATTATCCTTAGCACCGAATCGCTGCCCGTCGGAACTACAGAAATCGTTTACCGCATTACGCTACTCGATGAAAATCAGCAATTGGCCAACAGTCTGGTATCTGTGCTCAAGGCTATTCCGGATCCGACAGGAATCAGTCAAGGGTCGGCCGGAGCCGTATTGCTACTTTCAAAAATTGCGGGTGACGACAAATGCAAGTATGCGATATTTTCTAACGAAGCAATGGCTGCTGTTTACAAAAACACTGGCAAAACAGACAAAGCCTGCTTGTTTCAAAACAATCCGGTCAACAAAGACGCGCGCCGGCTTTCGATAGCATCGCCGACATTTATAAAATCAAATGCTTTGTGGTTTGGGTTTGAAAGTAAAAATTGGATCATGAAGCAGCGGATCGTTTTGGAAGTGGTGCCATGGGTTGACAATAAACTGAGTCGCGGATGGAATGTCGAGAACAGAAAATCAATACTTGACATCTGCAAATCGACAGATTTAGCCAAAAAAATAATAAATTCCGACGCTTATTGTGTTTGCGTACTCGAAAAATTGCAGCATCGATACCGCTTTTCAGAATATCAAGATCTATTGGCAGCCGAAAAAACCACTGCTTTTAAGGTGGCTGGGATAACCTGTTATGAGGAAAGTGGCGCCATTAAAATGGTTGGAGAAAATCAAAGGACCGCAGCAGCAGTGTTATTCAGCCAGCATAAATTTGCAGAAGCCATTGACAAACTAGAGCCCCTTTTCGAAAATGGTAAAGCCACGACAGCCGATTATAATGCCATGGCTTTGAATTGTATTTTTACCAAACAATACGACAAGGCTATAAAATTTTTAAAAGAAACAGAGAAATTGGATCCGACAGAATTGCTTACCAAACTCAATATGGCGCATAGTTATTTGCTAAATAACAATTACAATCAAGCCAAAACGATCTATAAAAAATACCGTTTGCAAAATGCTACCAATACGCTATCATGGCTTGAAAAAGTAAAAATAGACTTTGCAGCTTTTGAAAAAGCAGGTCTGCCCTCCAAAGATTTTAAAAATATCTTGAACGTCATCACAACACATTAATTTTAAACAATGAAAGCTTCTTTTAAAAAATATACGCTTCAATTCAAGAAGCCATCGGGAACTTCCCGGGGTGTTATGACTCAGAAAGAAACTTGGTTTATTATCCTCGAACAAGAAGGAAAAAAGGGAATTGGGGAATGCGGATTACTCCGTGGCCTCAGCATAGACGACAGACCAGATTATGAAGAAAAGTTACAATGGACTTGCGATCATATCCATCTGGGCGAAAAATTGCTGTGGGAAAGCCTACAGGAATTCCCATCGATACAGTTTGGTCTGGAAATGGCATTCCGATCCGTTGCCTCAGAAACGCCCTTCTTATTGTTCCCTTCGGCTTTTACAGAAACCGAGAAAAGCATTGCGATAAACGGACTCATTTGGATGGGAAACGAGTCGGAAATGCAACAGCAGTTAGAGGAAAAAATTAGCAGCGGATTTAATTGTGTCAAACTCAAAATCGGTGCGATTGATTTTGATAAAGAATTGCAATTGTTGCGCTACATTAGACAGCATTTTAGTGCAAACGAAATCCAAATTCGAGTGGATGCAAACGGTGCTTTTAATTCAAATCAGGCTTTAGTTAAATTAAATCAATTATCTGAATTTGATATACATAGCATAGAACAACCGATACAAAAAAATCAACATGACACTATGGCAGATCTGTGTAAAAAGAGCCCTGTTCCAATCGCTTTAGACGAAGAGTTAATTGGTGTGTTTTCCACTGCTCAAAAAGAGCATCTATTACAAAAAATACAACCGCAATACGTCATTTTAAAACCCAGTTTTTTAGGAGGATTTCGAGGTACCAAGGAATGGATTCACTTGGCCGAAAAACACAATATTGGTTGGTGGATTACTTCTGCATTGGAAAGCAATATCGGACTCAATGCTATCGCACAATGGACGTTTTTAAAACAAAATAAAATGCCCCAAGGATTAGGAACTGGAGCCTTATATACCAATAACATCGACAGCCCTTTAGAAGTGTCTGACGGTCAGTTGTGGTACAATAACAAAAAAAAATGGGACTTGCGAAACTGGCTTTTGTAAATATTTACGTAATGCGATATTTCTGCAATGCTGTTCGAGCTTCTCTCTGAATTTTTCGTTGCAAAAAACCTGTCCAACCCAAACAATATCCTGAAAAGCCAAATGCTTGGTGGCTCCATTTCCAAAGATTAAAATGATCGGTATGTTTAATAATGAGGCCATCTTCAAATTCGAAAGTGGCAAAAACAGTGTTTACCACCACACGCTTCGTTTTGCTGAAAAAATAGGTAGCGAGCCATCTGGCGGAACCAGACCCTGATTTTGCGTTGACTTCTGAAAATTCAATTTTAAGATTGCCTTTGCTGCGTTCAATCAGCATGTTCCACATATCAGCTACAGCCGCTCCTTTTAATATTCCAAAAATGGGATCTTGAAATGTAATTTCGTTATGATAGCAACTTGCCATTGTTTTGCCATTGCCAGCAGCAAATGCAGCGTAAAATTCTTCAATCAATTGTTCGTGTGGATTCATATGACATTTTATTTATACAAAGCAGTAATGTCCTCAGCAGTATCATAACTTTTTTTAGTTTGATCGAAAGCAGTTGCAAAATAATACTTTTTGTTTAAAGCAGTAAAATTTCCTACTTGGCTGTTAAAACCCTGAGTAGTTCCTTTAATATTAAAATGGATTGACTCAATAGCTGTTCGTTTGAGTTTGGTCATTTCCGCAACGGAAAGATAGTAATTCGAAGCGATAGAATTTCCTGCCACATAGTGTTGTGCTTTATCAAGGCAGGTTATAATGGTATTGTCTTTTAAAAAAACATATACGGTTCCGGAGATAGTAAAAGTGACGTTTGTTGCTGCTATGGATAACTTCATAATGCCGCTATTTTCGGTTTTGGTTATTTGAACATTTACCAATCCAGTTAAGGCATATTTTTCACAGATAAAGTCCCAGCCAGTCGACGGTAACACAACAGGCGTTTGATCATTTTTGATTTGCTGTGCCTGACCCATAGCTGAAATTAAAATCAGCATGGTCGACAAAAACAATGATTTAAAATTCATAAATTATTTATTGCTTTGAACGGTTTTGTTTTCGTAAGCATCGATCCAGTCAAGTGATTTTACCGCAGAAACCTGATTTTTTTCATTCATCGTCATTCGCAATTCCTTATTGGCAATTTTCTTTTCGTACAGCGCTTTGAACCTAAATACCGTGGTGTTAGTCGATTTAAGTTTAAAAATTTCGACCAATTGAAGGTCTTTAAAATCACCATATTTGAGGCGGAACTTTAAGCAAGTTTTTGTCAAACGCTCTTGTGTCATATTTTGAATCACTGTCGGAGTGGCTTCTGCGCTGTTGAAAGGTTTAAATTTGGATACATTACAAGTCATCAGCACGCGTCTGCCGAGCTCGTACGCTTTATCTTTTACATCAGTATCTACCTCGGCAGTCGCCAATTTGATCACTGTTGACTCTGGTGGCAACACGGCCGAAACTTTTTTTGATTTGCAGCTGATAAGCAAGGAAAGGCTCAGCAAGATAATTACTTTATTCATATCGCTTGTATTTTTAATAACCAATTGGGATCGGGACAGTTTTCCAAGTAAAAATCAAGGGTATTTTTGTTGCAAACACCCGGATAATCGCCAAAATAATGTTGTAGGTCTTTTATAATTTGAAAATGCAGATGGGGTGCATAATCGCCGTTAACTGTTGCGTCTCCCAACGTTCCTAAGATTTCGCCCTTTCTAAATGCGGTGCCGATTTTTAAACCAGCAATGCTTTCCAGCGATAAATGACCGTAGAGAGTATAAAATTCATGCGTCGATACCGTATGTTTTAAAACAATTGTTGGACCGTAATTTCCCAAACCCGTATTGTTATTAAAACTGTGTATGCATCCATCTAACGCCGCCAATACTGGTGTTCCGGATTTTACCAATAAATCCACACCAATATGGATGTTCCGTTCCTCTGCTTCAGTCGGATTGAAAATACCGCTGCGCTTGTACAAATTTCTTTCTTCATTATAACCGCCATAAGCTACTTTGGCATGATGCAGAACAACATAATTTTTAATGTAATTTTCAAAATGTTGCGTTTGGTCCGTATTGATTTTAGACAACATTTGATTTGATGCCGACAGATTCACCGCGACGTATTCATTATGATTGATAGTGGCATCAATCACTTTCGAGGCAGAATACGTTTTTAAGAGTGTTTCCAATGATCCCATTCTATTGTTTTGTGCTATAAATTTAAAATAAAAAATGCCAACACAAAAAATAGGTTGGCATTATAACTTAAAATTAGGATTTACCTTCTTAGACTTCCCACTATTATTTAAAGCAATCAGTAAAGACTTGGAAACTTGGCGGGATTACTTTCATTCATCATTCCGTAGATCTTTTCATAAATGTCTTCTGTTGAAGGCTTGGAGAAATAATCGCCGTCTGTCCCGTAAGCCGGGCGATGCGCTTTGGAAGCTAAGGTTTGTGGCTTACTGTCTAAATAATCGTAGGCATCCTGAACATCCAAAATTTGTTGCAGTATATACGCAGAAGCACCGCCTGGAACATCCTCGTCAATCACCAACAATCGGTTGGTTTTCATAATACTTTTGGCAATATCGTGATGTATATCGAAAGGCAATAACGACTGGATGTCGATGATCTCACAATCAATGCCAGTTTCAAGTAATTCTTTGGCGGCTTGTTCTATAAGTCGCAAGGTAGAGCCGTATGATACCAACGTGATGTCTGTTCCCTTTTTGATTGTTTCGACGATACCTATCGGCGTCTTAAACTCCCCCAGATTGGTAGGCATTTTTTCTTTTAAACGGTATCCGTTCAGACATTCAACAACTAATGCTGGCTCGTCAGTTTCGAGTAGGGTATTGTAAAACCCGGCCGCCTTGGTCATGTTTCGTGGAACTAAAACATGAATTCCACGAATGGCATTAATGATCATTCCCATTGGAGATCCCGAATGCCAGATGCCTTCCAGCCGATGACCACGCGTTCTGATGATCAGCGGCGCTTTCTGTTTGCCACGGGTTCGGTACTGCAAAGTAGCCAAATCGTCACTCATGATTTGAATGGCATAAAGCAAATAATCCAAATACTGGATCTCTGCAATCGGCCTTAAGCCGCGTAATGCCATCCCAATACCCTGGCCTAAAATAGTAGCTTCGCGTATTCCAATATCAGCAACTCGATTTTCACCATATTTCTCTTGCATGCCCTCCAGACCTTGATTTACATCGCCGATGTTTCCTGCATCTTCTCCGAAAACCAGTACTTCTGGATATTTAGTAAAAATGGCGTCGAAATTGTCTCTTAAAACCACTCTACCATCAGCATCTTCTGCATTTTCGTCATAAGTAGGCAATACTTCTTTTACGGAAAAAACATTTTTATTCGATTCAGAAAAAAGATGTGCGCTAAATTTGGGTTGTATGGTTGCTATGTAGTGAGAAATCCATGCTGAAAGTTCGCTTTTCCCTTGCTCTATAACAATCATCCGCAAAACTTTGCGCGCGGTAATTAAAATATCTTTTCTTATCGGTTCTTTGATGCTGTTGAGATCGGCGGCATATTTTTGAATGAAAACCTTATTATCGCTTGAATTGGACAGCATTTCTAATAATGCAACGAGTTCTTTTTGTTCTGTTTTTATTGGATCGACAAATGCTTCCCATGCAAGTTTTTTTGCAGCAAGCACCTCTGTTCTAGCATTAGTATCGATGGTATCCATTTCCTCTTCCGCAGCAATTTCATAGGTTACCATCCAAGATCGCATTTGTTTAATGCAATCAAATTCAACTTCCCACGCTAATCTTTCTGAGTTCTTGTAGCGTTCGTGCGAGCCAGAAGTCGAATGTCCTTGGGGCTGGGTCAGATCGGTGACGTGTATTAAAACAGGAACGTGTTCTTCCCTCGCGATGGCGGCCGCCCTTTCATAAATCGTAATCAATTCAGCATAGTCCCAACCTTTAACGCGCAATATTTCAAAGCCTTTGTTGTCTTCATCGCGTTGGAATCCATTTAGTATTTCTGAAATATTTTCTTTGGTAGTTTGGTGAATGGCATGAACAGAAATTCCATATTCATCATCCCAAACGCTCACAACCATAGGCACTTGAAGTACTCCTGCTGCATTGATTGTTTCATAGAATACCCCTTCGGAAGTACTTGCGTTTCCTATGGTTCCCCAAGCGATTTCATTTCCGCTATTCGAAAAATTCTTGCTGTCTATTCCGGCGACATTTCTGTATATTTTTGAAGCTTGCGCCAACCCTAACAGCCTTGGCATTTGTCCAGCGGTCGGCGAAATGTCTGCACTAGAGTTTTTTTGTTTGGTCAGGTTTTTCCAAGAACCATCTTCGTTTAAACTGTGGGTGGCAAAGTGACCACCCATTTGTCGACCAGCGGTCATCGGTTCATGATCAATATCAGTATGGCCATACAAACCGGCAAAAAACTGTTGAATTGTCAATGCGCCAATGGCCATCATGAAAGTTTGGTCTCTATAATAACCCGAGCGAAAGTCGCCATTTCTGAAGGCTTTGGCCATAGCAAGTTGTGGTACTTCTTTTCCATCGCCAAAAATGCCGAATTTTGCTTTTCCGGTCAATACTTCGCGTCTTCCCAAAAGACTACACTCTCTACTGGTAACGGCAATCTGATAGTCGTTTAACACTTCTTTTTTAAAGTCCTCAAAAGTCAAAGCGGTCGTGGTTTCTGCTTGTGTCATAAATCAATTGTCTAACATTGGATCACAAATTTAATTAAAAAAGTCTTTGTTTTATCATAGTTTAAAAAATATGTAAATTCAAAATCATCAATTAACCTGCGATATAAAAGTCGTTATTTGAATTATATGTAACAAAAATTAAATTTAACCGCATTATTGTTAAAATATCTATATTTAGTTTTTTAGAACCATTTTCTGGTAAAAAGATTCAGTAGCGTTTTGGGACTTAATGTTACAATAAATCTAATTTTTTCTTTGTACTTATATTGGGTAATTTCCCAGCCATTATTGGAATACACGGGCAAATACAATTCGAAGTAATCAGGAACAAAATTAAGTCTCAACCCAGAATCATATACAAACTTTGCGCTATAATCTCTGTTTTTCACAAACCCTACATCACCATAAACTTCAATCCAATTCCAGATGTTGAATCCCACATTTGCAGTGGTCATCCATTGATTGGCACTCGACGGATTTAGTTTAGATTTGAATCCACCTTCTGCTAAAAACAATTGTTGGCTGAACAATCCTGATTTTTCAGACCTGCCAAAAAAATTATACTCAAACAAATAATCGTTGGGTTTGTCTAATCCAAAATTATACGAGCCCGATTCTGTATTGGCGTTATACAGAAAAGTTCCAGCATACAATCGGAAATTAATCTGCCTATTATTGTCAAACAGTTTACGGTATTGAATTTCTCCGGCTGCTTTTCCGAAATTACCAGATAATTGTAAATCGGTATTGTAAACCACAAGGTTCGTAATTTCTGACTTCGAATTAAAATACCGAGCACTAAAAACAGAATAATTCGCTACACCATTGTCTATTACAAAAGCAGACGGTTCTTTTTGAACAATATTATACCTAAAAGAGATTCCTTGTTTTCGGTTGTCTCTAAAATCATTATTACGAATTGAAAAGTTTACCGAAGGATTTATTTTGAGATAGGCCGCATCGGGAGCATAATGAAAATAAGAACCGCTAACGCCGTATCTGATATTAAACAACCTGCTATTTCTTCTGTATTGGTTAATTCCTAAGCTGAAACTTCCCGTAAGCGATTTGGTATTGGGAGAATAAATCGGATTAACATCAAAGGTAAACGGTTTGTCCAAAATGGTTTTATTGTGCAAGCGGATTCCTGGAGAAAGTCCGTCGTATAAATTATATGTCAAAGTAGGAACATATAGAATTTGGTTGTAGTACGGATCTTCTAAATCTTTCATAAAAGCGAACTTGAAAGGTCGGTTGTTGAAGAAAAAACCTTTTAAAGATTTCCAGTTGTTTCTGAGGTTGTATTCCGGAACTTCATTTTTGTAGTTCAATACAATCTTATCTGCGTTTTTTCTCTCTACCGTAAAAGTGCTATCATTTTTTATATTTTCAAACCATTTTTTAAAAACGATATTTTTATTGCTGAGACCGTACACTGGAATCGGTACGGTGACACCAGTTCTATTTTTTACTGTAAAAGTAATACTGTCTTTGGTTTTGGAAACTTCGTTAAATTTGTAATCAACGATGGCTCTTGAATCGATGATAGTCTTAAAAAACCAGTCAATATTTTTATCAGTGTGTTGTCGTAACTGATTTTCAAAGTCGGTTCTTGTGGTCGGCCCGGAAGCATTTAAAGTGAAAAATTGCTTGATATTTGTGCTTACTATGCTGTCTTGCAGATAATTGTCTAAATAGCGAAGGCTCAGTCCGGCCCTGTATTTGGACGCAATCTTTTCGTTAAACCGAATTAAAGTTTCTTTTGAAGCGCCTAAAGGTTGATCCAAATTTTTCCTTGCCATCAGCATGTAATAATAACTGTACTGCTCATTAAAATCAAGGGTAACCAAATTGAAACTTTTAAGCAATTTCCATTTTGCCAAGCTGCCCATCATTTTAGCGTCTGGATGATGCTCGTCTATATAGTTCATCATCGTGTAGACCTGAATCCCATCATAGATCCAATTGTCTTTTCTAGGATCTAGGTGTAAACTATTTTTAAGGAAATTGTTGAGATAGGTTTTAAGAAACTTGAGTTCAAAAATAAATTCATCGGAAAACGGACTAATAAACGCGGGCAATTGGTTGAGGCCATAAAATGGATTTCGTTCATAATCAACCTGCGACACCGTGATTTTTTCGTAAGGATATTGGCCAATATTGTCATGAACATATTGAACGACACGATCAACAACAATGGCTTTCTGAATGTCAGTTAATTTATTGTCTTTCAAATTGGTAACGACGGCCACCGAACTATTTTTAAATGTAAAAAAATCGCTGTTGGGTGCTAAGAACAAACTAAAATCATTGCGGTTTTTTCCGGTAAAATTATAGCGTATATTTTCCGGATTTTTTACCTTTTTGGTTTCATTTAAATCAGAACTCAAATCAGCAGTAATAGGAACGCTTATGGCCAAATCATAGTCGGAAAGTCCGTTGGCAATATCATCAAGATTGGCGTTACTGTAGCGCACGAAATGATGGTTTTCATAGCGCGCCGGCGTCAAAAACCAGTTTTTAATCGTCCATTCTGCTTTGTTGTTATAACCGTATTTTGTAAATTCGTCACTCGGCAATTTGACGCTATAAGTTAAATGCAGCAAGACTTTCTCACCCGCAGCAATTTTTTCCCTGAGCGACACTTCTATCAAGTCAGGAGCGCCTTCGGGCCTAATCCAAGTTAAAAAGGAACTTTGATTGTCAATAATAGTAAGGTTGCTGGTGTTGCCGCGCTCGCTTTCTTTGGCGAGGTGAAAATTACGCACAAACTCGTCAGAAAAGCGTTTGCCCAAAAGCGAGTTTTTATCGGAGTAGGCATTATTCCAGTCATTGAGCACGATGATTCCAATCGAGTCTCTGGATTGATTAAAAAAGGTAAGATTTTGTATGACATTTAAAGTACGAGACTTTACGTCGACTTCCACTGTCATTTGCGAATAATGCTGGGCGTATTGCTGATAGGAAACCAGCAAAGTCAAATAAAACAGGAAGGATTTTACGAAAGATCTCAATTTTTGTTCTTCAAAATTAGTAAACCAACTGCCAATAAGTAATGAACTGCATGGACTGCATTGCTGACGATTGCCAAAAAAAGAAAGCTGCAGCAGCAGCTTTAACGCTAAAAATTGGGACTCAAATCGTATTTTTTGTAGAATTTATCCAACACTTCAACTACGTCATCTTCGGTATCTACGATTTTTATCAGATCAAGGTCGCCCGGGCTGACATTATTATATTTTTCGACCAAAACCGCTTTGATCCAATCCATCAAGCCTGACCAAAAATCTCTACCAACTAAAATGATTGGAAACTTGGCCACTTTCTTGGTTTGGATAAGCGTGATGGCTTCAAACATTTCATCTAAGGTTCCAAAACCACCAGGCATAACTACAAATCCTTGCGAATATTTTACAAACATAACTTTTCGGACAAAGAAATAATCAAAATTTAAATTCTTATCGCGATCGATATACGGATTGAAATGCTGCTCAAAAGGCAAATCAATATTGAGCCCCACCGAAGTGCCACCGCCAAAATGCGCTCCTTTGTTTCCTGCTTCCATAATTCCCGGACCACCACCGGTAATCACACCGTAGCCTGCCTTACTGATTTTGAAAGCAATTTTTTCTGCCAATAAATAAAAGTGATCGTCAGGTTTCGTTCGTGCCGAGCCAAAAATAGAAACGCAGGGACCAATGCGACCCATATTTTCATAGCCGTTCACGAATTCTGCCATGATCTTGAAAATCGCCCAGCTGTCATTGGTGCGGATCTCATTCCACGTTTTTTGTTTCAGTTTGTCCTGAATGACTTTATCCTCATCATTGTCAAAATCCTGTAGTCTCATATTTTTTCAATCAAGTTTTATATTTATTTAGAAGCTGTTCCGGCTGTCCACGCTATCTTTTGCGCCGAACGCCGGCACAAAAGGATGCTGTTACCATCCGGGCTAAGGCATTCGTTGTTCTTAACAACCGGCTGGCGAAATTACATGGAAATTTTCAAATTCAAAAATCAAATGATAAAATTCCGAATTCAAAATCCCATTGGGTGTTGGTAAATTATCAAACTTAAAAAATTAAGTTCCCGCTTTCTATTCATTAAAAAAAATATTCATTAGCGGTAAGGACTTGTTTTTTTGAAATCAAAATCTGCGAGCGTAAGCTATAAGTAGTGCACAGAGAAAATTTATTTACGCGATATCGGATGCACAGCTAAAGAATTAAACCAATTTAAGTCAGCAAACATTTTTAGTGCAATTTGCTACAGTCACGTCTTGAGAAACTGCTTAAAAGCTAATTAACAGACAAACTATTGAAATTAATTTTAATTTTTCAATTCCTTTCGTAAAAACACGGCTGTATGACTTTTTTTATTTTTTATGATTTGTTCCGGTGTGCCTTCCGCAACGACCATTCCGCCACCTTTTCCGCCTTCTGGACCAATATCAATAATGTAATCGGCCAGTTTAATCACATCCATATTATGTTCAATGATCAAAATTGTATTGCCTTTGTCTACCAATTTGTTAATCACTTCCATCAGCACACGGATGTCCTCAAAATGCAAACCTGTTGTAGGTTCATCAAGAATATAAAAAGTATTTCCAGTATCTTTTTTAGACAACTCGGTAGCCAATTTAATCCTTTGCGCTTCTCCGCCCGAAAGTGTGGTGCTTTGTTGACCTAAGGTGATGTAGCCCAAACCTACTTCTTGGATGGTTTTAACTTTTCGGTAAATTTTCGGAATATTTTCAAAAAAAGGTACAGCTTCATCAACCGTCATATTCAATATATCTGAAACTGATTTTCCTTTGTAGCGAATTTCCAAAGTCTCGCGGTTAAAACGTTTGCCCTGACAGGTTTCACATTCTACATACACATCGGGTAGAAAATTCATTTCAATCGTGCGAACGCCAGAGCCTTCACAAGTTTCGCAACGACCTCCTTTGACATTAAAACTAAAACGACCGGCTTTGTAACCGCGAATCATGCTTTCGGAAGTCATCGTAAACAACGAGCGGATTTCTGAAAAAACTTCGGTGTAGGTGGCCGGATTGGATCTTGGTGTTCTTCCAATCGGACTTTGATCAATGTCTATTACCTTGTCAATATGTTCCAGTCCTTCGATCTTTTTATACGGCTTGGGTTTCTTGACGCCATTAAAATAAAAGGCATTCAAAATGGGGTACAAGGTTTCATTAATTAACGTCGATTTGCCACTTCCCGAAACGCCCGTTACGCAAATCATCTTACCCAAAGGCAATACAATCGAGACATTTTTTAAGTTGTTTCCGCTGGCTCCAGTCAATTTCAAAAATTTGCCATTGCCAGCCCTTCGCTGGGTCGGAATCCCGATTTGGCGCTCACCGTTTAAATATTGCGCAGTCAGCGTATGGTGTTGCAGCGTTTCTGCGGGGGTGCCGATACTGATGATTTCGCCACCGTATTTTCCGGCTTTCGGGCCTATGTCAATCACATAGTCGGCACGCTGAATCATGTCTTTGTCGTGTTCAACTACAATCACTGAATTTCCAATATCCCGAAGCAGTTCAAGCGAATGGATCAATTTGTCATTGTCGCGTTGGTGCAGACCAATGCTGGGCTCATCCAAAATATACAAAACGCCAACGAGTTGTGAGCCAATTTGTGTAGCCAAACGAATGCGCTGCGCCTCACCGCCGGAAAGTGATTTAGAGCTGCGACTGATAGATAAATAATCTAAGCCCACATTAATCAGAAAATGCAAACGATCTTTGATTTCTTTGATGACTTCGGTGGCAATTAACTTTTGCTTGTCTGACAATTGCTTTTCTAACCGATCAAACCATAGGCTCAAATCAGAAATGTCCATGCCTGATAAGTCCGCAATATTTTTTTCGTCAATTTTAAAATACAACGCCTCCTTTTTGAGCCGCGATCCTTCGCAAACCGGACATGTTATTTCATCCATAAATTCTTTTGCCCAACGTTTGATGGTCGATGAACCGCTTTCGTCGTGCTGATTTTTGATGAAATGTGAAATGCCTTCAAATTCAATTTTATATTCTTTGGTAATGCCCATGGTTTTTGAAGCGACGGCAAATTTTTCTTTACCGCCATGCAAGATTACATCCATGGCCTCTTCCGAAATCGTCGCAATTGGATCTGTAATTTTGAAATTGTATTTGGCACCTATAATCTCCAGTTGTTTAAAGATCCAAGTGCTTTTATATTCGCCAAGCGGAGCAAAGCCGCCGTTTTTAATCGATAATTTGGGGTTTGGAATTATTTTTTTAAGATTGATCTCGTTCACGCTTCCCAAACCGTTGCAATGCTCGCAAGCCCCTTTTGGCGAATTGAACGAAAATAAATTCGGTTCCGGATTCTGGTAGGAGATGCCGGTGGTCGGACACATAAGGTTTCGACTGAAATATCGGATTTCGTTTGTATCCTGTTCTAAAATCATCAGAATGTTTTCGCCGTGGTACATCGCGGTCTGGATGCTTTCCGACAAACGCTTTTCGCTTTCTGGAGTCGATTCAACAAAGATCCGGTCGATGACAATTTCGATATCATGGGTTTTGTAACGGTCGAGTTTCATGCCCGGTGTAATGTCTTTTACCTCCCCGTTAATTCGTACTTTTACAAAACCTTGCTTTGCAATCTGCTGGAACAATTCGCCATAATGTCCTTTTCGCGCCCGAATTACCGGTGCCAAAATGTTGATACGTTTGCCGGTAAAATTTTCGGTAATCAGCACTTTAATTTGGTCGTCGCTGTAACTAACCATCTTTTCTCCCGTGTTGTAACTGTAAGCATCTGCCGCACGGGCAAAAAGCAAGCGCAGAAAATCGTATATCTCGGTGATGGTGCCGACAGTCGAGCGCGGACTTTTACTGGTCGTTTTTTGTTCAATGGCAATGACCGGCGAAAGCCCATCAATTTTATCGACATCGGGACGTTCAAGACCTCCTAGAAATTGTCGCGCATAAGCAGAAAATGTTTCGACATAACGCCGTTGGCCTTCAGCATAAATCGTATCGAAAGCCAACGATGATTTTCCGGAACCTGATAGTCCTGTAATCACCACCAGTTTTTCTCTTGGAATCGAGACATCTATATTTTTGAGATTGTGCACCCGGGCGCCCAGAACTTCAATCGTATTGTTGGAATCTAACATAAGTTTTTGCAAAGTGCAAAGGTAAGATTTTGGTTTGTTTTTTCGCCTTTACGTTTTAGAAGTTTTTGTTAAAGCAATAGATTTATTTATTCAATAGAAAGTGATTTCAATTTTTCTCTGTAGGCTTCAAGCGCAACAGATTTTGAGATAAATCCATAGTATTTATCATTTTTTAAAACTGGTAAAAATGCCGCTTTGCTCTTTTCAAATTTATGCATTACTGTTTCCATACTGTCGGTCGGATAAACGACTTCGCCCGGTGCCGACATAATTTCTTTAACCGTTGTATATTTTACTTTAAAATTACTGAAAATGATTTCCCGAATATCATTAAAATGAACAATGCCTTGCAATTCTTTTTCAAAATTGACCACGGCAAAAATCACCTGGTTGGAGTGCGAGATCAAGTCTACGAGTTTTTCAAGATTTTCACCGGATGAGATGGTCAAGTAATCGGTTTGGATGATTTTTTCAGTTTCTAAGGTCGATAGAATATTCGTGTCTTTGTTGCTGGTAAATGCATGTCCTTTTTTGGCCAGATTTTTTACATCGAGCGAATGTCTTTCGAATTTTTTTGAGATGGCGAAACCAATTGAAGAAACGATCATCAGCGGAATCATCAAATCATATCCTCCAGTAATTTCTGCAATAAGAAAAATGGCGGTCAAAGGCGCATGGAATAATCCACTTAGAATTCCGGCCATCCCTACCATCGTAAAATTGCTGACCGGTAATTGGGTCAATCCAGTTAAATTCAATAATTTAGAAAAGAAAAAGCCAACATAAGATCCTAAAAATAACGAAGGGGCAAAATTACCTCCGTTACCGCCGCTTCCCAAAGTGATTCCGGTAGCAAAGACTTTGAGCATGATTGCTGCGCCGACAAATAGCAACAGTACCCACGGATTGTCTCTAAATTCACTAAATAAAGTATTCTCTAACAACTTGCCCGGATCATTTTCAGAAAGCGTTTTAATGCTTTCATAACCCTCTCCAAAAAGGGTAGGAAACACGAAGATAATGACTGCTAACATCGAGGCCCCGAATAATGCTTTTTTGTAAGGTTTAAGTTTTAGTCTCGCAAAAAAACGTTCTGTTTTTTGAAAATTCCTAGAATAATAGACTGCAATAAAACCTGTCAATAAGCCCAAAAGAAGGTAATACGGAATGTTATGGTAATTGAAAGTTTGCTGCTGTTTAAATGACAATAAGATCGTTTCGTCTAAGGCAATGGCCGACACCAAAGCACCGGTTGCCGCGGCAATCATAATGGGCGTAAAGGCAGAAATACTCACATCGACCAACAGTACCTCAATAGCAAATAAAACTCCGGCAATGGGAGCATTAAAGGCCGCGGCAATTCCGGCAGCCACACCACAACCGATAAGCAACGTTCGGTCTTTATAACTTAATTTATACTTCTGGGCGTAATTTGAACCATACGCCGCGCCTGTTATGACAATCGGACTTTCCAGTCCCGCGGATCCTCCAAGGCCCACCGTAAGCGAACTGGTAATGATCTGAGCATACATTTGTTTTTTAGGTATGATACTCGCATTTTTAGCGACCGCATACAGAATTTGCGAAGTTCCTTTTTCAATGGTACCACCCAAGACTTTTTTTACCACAAATACGGTTAGCAAAATTCCGATTATTGGCAATATACTATTGATGAAACTCAACTTTAAAATGCCATTCAGATAGGTAGCAAAAGCGAATACCCAGTGCGCGAAGGTTTTTAACACAATTACGGCAAGTGCGACAGAGATGCCTACCAAAACACTCGATAAAAAGAGAAATTGTTTGTTGGTGAGCTTTTGTTGACTCCAAACAATCCCGTTTTCAAATTTATTAATGTATTTTCTAAACATGTTTTACGATTCAATTAGAAAAAGCAAATTTAGCTTTTTTGAACTATCCTTCAGATAATATAAAATTAATAACCAATTGCTTTATCGTCTCCTCTCGGGTCTGCACCACCTTCCAGTTCTCCGTTTGGTAAGATTAGAATAGCATCCACTTTACCGATGACCGGTGTGTTTTGCTCATTGATGATGTAGCCTTTTTTCCGGAGATTTTGAATAACATCTTTCTTAAAAACGTCGGGTTCAAAAATCACTTCATCGGGCAACCATTGGTGGTGAAATCTTGGGGCAGTTACCGCTTCTTGCATGCCCATTTGGTATTCGTATACATTCAAAATGGTTTGTAAAACCGAAGTGATAATGGTGGAACCGCCAGGGGAACCCAACACCATAGAAAGCTTTCCGCCTCGCTCGACGATCGTTGGAGTCATCGAACTGAGCATGCGCTTCTGGGGGGCGATACTGTTGGCTTCGGCGCCCACCAAACCGTATGAGTTAGGAACACCTGGCTTGGCGCTGAAATCGTCCATTTCGTTATTAAAAAAGAAACCCAATTCATCCGAGTACAACTTTGAACCATAAGCGCCATTTAGTGTGGTCGTTACTGAAACCGCGTTTCCAAAAGCATCGATAATCGAATAATGTGTCGTTTCATTGCTTTCCGATGTGGCAATCACACCATGCGAAACTGCGGAAGACAGCGTGGCTCTTTCCCACACAAAACTTTTCATGCGTAGTCTAAGATACTTTTTTGCAACCATCCTAATTTTAGGTATTTTTACAAAATCTGGATCACCCAAAAAGTAATTTCTATCGGCGTAAGCCCTACGCTCTGCCTCGGTGAGCAGCTGAATCGATTTTTCTGAATTGTGTCCAAATGTTGAAAGAGGATAGGGTGCCACCATTTTCATAATTTGCTCTAAGGTAATCCCGCCGCTGGAGGGTGGCGACATCGAAATAATTTTCAACTTTTTATATTTAAAAATAATGGGCTCGCGCCATTTGGCTTCATATTTTTTTAAGTCGTCTAAAGTAAGAATGCCGCCATTCTTTTGAACAAATGCCACCATTTTTTTTGCAGTTTCACCTTCATAAAATTCGGCTGCCCCGTTTTTCATAATGCGTGTCAAAGTGGCGGCAAGAGCGGGATATTTTATCGTGTCTCCTACATGAAACGATTTTGCCAGCAAAGTTTGACTCCCGCTAACTTTTACGATAGCGTCATGGTAAGTAAACAACTGCTTTTGCTGTTTTGTTGTAACGACGACACCTCTGTTTGCTAAGGCAATCACGGGATCCATAATGATTTCAATAGGAAGTTTTCCGAATTTTTCATGAACGGAAAAAATGCCAGCAATCGTTCCTGGTACTCCTATAGCCATTGCACCATTCACACTCAGATTTGGAATTACATTGCCATCATTGTCCAAATACATATTTTTAGCAGCCGCCAGCGGGGCTTTTTCTCGATAATCTAAGGCTCCAGTTTCCCCGCTGGCTTTTCGATAAACCATAAATCCGCCACCGCCAATATTGCCGGCGAATGGATAAGCCACTGCTAAAGCAAGCTCTGTGGCTACCATAGCATCAAAAGCATTGCCTCCCTTTTTTAAAATATCACTACCAATTTGAGAGGCTTCTTCTCTTGCTGAAACCACCATCGCCCGAGAAACGACCAAGCCGCTTTGCGCTTGAATTGTAGTAATTGAAAACCAAAAAAGGCAAAGCAGAGCTGTATTCATAAGCTGGCTAATTTTTGAGCTGAAAAGGTTTTTAAGTCTTCAAAAAATAATGTAAATTCTGTTTCAAATTCGTTGTAATATAGTTCGAGTTCTTCGATGGCAAATTGCATTTTTGAATTGTTTTTCGTGCGCCGGTCCATTTGGAATAAGATTCTCGCAATGCCTTCTTTGTATTGGTAATTAACCAACCAATTGTCTTGGATCATATAAGGCATCAGCCCTTTTGTTTTATCGGTTAGCAGTTCATAATGATCCTGAAGCGACTGATAGAAACGGGCTACAAAATCTTCAAGTTGTTCTTCTGCATGGTCCGACCAATTCTTTGCCAGAAAATGATCGTAGAAAATATCGACAATTACGCCAGCATAATGATGGTATCTTAAGTGCAATCGCTTGGTGCTTTGACGAAATAGCGGATGCATATCGGTAAAACTGTCAATTGCGCGGTGCAGAACAATGCCCTTTTGAATCTCGATAGGCAAATCTTCGTAGTGTTTACCACGAATACCATCGGCCATAAAATTACCAATTTTAATCAGGTCGTTGTTGTTGGAAAGATAGATGTGCGCCAAGAAGTTCATTTCTTTTTAGTTTCTACAGCATGAGGTTAGCAGGCATTTGCCTTTCGTAAATATATAAAACTTTCCTTGCCATATCTAAAAAAAAGCAGCGTCATGTCTGCTTATTTCTAAGCAACCATTATATTTGCATTCTTATTTTGCAATTTATAACTTACAGCTTAAATGACGTTAATCAAATCAATTTCAGGAATTCGCGGAACAATCGGTGGTAAAGTTGGAGATAATTTAACACCTGTCGATGCCGTCAAATTTGCGTCGGCCTACGGCACTTTTTTAAAAAATAATTCAAATAAAGAAAAACTAACCGTGGTTATCGGTCGCGATGCGCGAATTTCTGGACCAATGATTCACAATCTCGTGGCCAATACGTTACTAGGTTTGGGCATTAATGTAATTGATTTGGGACTATCTACCACGCCAACGGTCGAAGTAGCGGTACCATTAGAAAATGCCGATGGTGGTATCATTCTGACCGCTTCGCATAATCCGAAACAGTGGAATGCTCTGAAATTATTAAATAACAAAGGAGAATTTTTAAGCGGAGCAGATGGCGCAAAAATTCTAGAAATAGCAGAGGCTGAAGCATTTGATTTTTCCGAAGTTGATCATTTGGGAGAAATCACATTGAATGATGCCTACATGGATATCCATATTGACGAGGTTTTGCGTTTGCCTTTGGTCGATATTGAAGCGGTAAAAGCAGCGCGGTTTAAAGTGGTTGTTGACGGCGTCAATTCGTCGGGCGGTATCATTATTCCAAAATTGTTAGAAATAATGGGAGTGGAAGTAGTAAAGTTATATTGCGAGCCCAATGGTCATTTTCCGCACAATCCAGAACCTTTAAAAGAACACCTGACCGATATTTCTGAATTGGTTGTCAAAGAAAAAGCAGATTTGGGAATAGTAGTTGATCCTGATGTAGACCGTCTCGCTTTTATTTGTGAAGATGGCGAAATGTTTGGTGAGGAGTATACTTTGGTAGCTTGTGCCGATTATGTATTAAGTAAAACGCCTGGCAATACGGTTTCCAATATGTCGTCTTCACGTGCTTTGCGAGATGTTACAAAGCTTCATCTAGGAAATTATGAAGCCAGCGCAGTAGGAGAGGTGAATGTAGTCGCGTTGATGAAACAAAATAATGCTATAATCGGCGGCGAAGGCAACGGGGGAATTATTTATCCAGCGTTGCATTACGGTCGCGATAGCCTGGTTGGAGTGGCTTTGTTTTTAACCCATCTGGCCCATAAAAAAATGAAAGTTTCAGCGTTGCGCGCTTCATATCCGCAATATTACATGAGTAAAAATAAAATTGAACTGACGCCACAAATTGATGTGGATGGGATATTAGAGGCAATGACGCAAAAATATGGACACGAAGATATGTCGACCATTGATGGTGTTAAGATTGATTTCGCCCAAAATTGGGTACACTTAAGAAAATCAAATACAGAACCAATTATTAGAATTTACACCGAAGCTGGGACGCAAAAGCAAGCCGATGATCTGGCCCTTACTATTATTGAAGAAATTAAAGTCATCGCTGGAATTTAGCCCACATTTTTAAAACTATTTTGCATCAAACCGGCTTTAGTCGGTTTTTTTTGGGAAATATTGTAATGTTTTGATTAAAGTTTGAAAAAGGATACCGCTACAGATTTGTATGTTTGTAACATGCAAAATGTCAGCATTTTTTGGTAAATTACACAACGTAAAATAGTATGAAGCAACAATACCAAAAACTTAAATCAGCAACGATCCAAAAAAATTGGCCCAAATGGGTGCGGTTCTCTTTGCGTGCGTTGGTCGTTTTAATACTGTTGCAAGTTGTATTTTTCATTTCATTATTTTGGTACATCAATAGCCACAAGCAACAGGTTTTGGCCATGGTTACAGAAAATCTTAACGAAAATCTCAACGGGACTATTTCTATTCAAAGTATGGAGCCTACCTTTTTCGGGAGTTTTCCTAGAATATCGCTACACCTTCGCAAGGTGATCCTGCGAGATACGATGTTTGCGGCGCACCAGAAAACATTTCTTCAGGCGGAAGACTTTGATATTGCCATTAATACGTTAGCTTTTATTCGTGGTACAGTTGAGATCAACAAAATTAATATCAGCAACGCGACAGTAAACTTATTCACCGCAATTGATGGTTACAGTAATGCAAACATTTTTAAAACAAAGCAAAATGTCGAAAACGACGACGCGGCCTATCCCGAACTCAAAAAGTTTGAACTACAAAATGTAAGTTTTACGATTGACAATCAGCGCCGGCATAAGTTATTCCAGTTTGTAATCCGAAGTATCGATGGTAAAATGAATTTTGATGCTGGTAATTGGACAGCAGCTTTGCACGTCAATGCACTCGTCAAAAGTCTTGCATTTAGCACTCTAAAAGGCAGTTTCATTAAAGAAAAAACTATAAATGGCGATTTACAAGTAGCATTTGAAGCCGCAAAAAAAAGGATTACCATCCTGCCCAATACCATGGATATTGGCGGAGAAGAGTTCACTATTGCTGCCGAATTCCAAAAGACAACCGCCAATACTAACGATTACGTCTTTCACATTGTAAACGACGAAATTTTATGGAAAAATGCTTCCCATTTGCTCACACCCAATATTTATTCACGCTTAGACCGATTTAATTTAAAAAATCCAATTGGGGTACGTTGTGATATTTCGGGTAATTTTGATGAAGAAGGCGATCCGTTTATTCTTGTCAATGCCAAAATCAAAGACAATGAAATTGATACCCCTGGTGGCTTGCTGACCAATTGCAGTTTTACCGGAATTTTCACCAATAATTACGTCCGTGAAAACGGCTATAATGATGCAAATTCGGGTATTTTATTTCAAAATTTTGAAGGTCAATATGCCGGTATGCCAATCAGAATGAAACAAGCTGCCATCCTCAATCTTGAAAATCCAATTGCAAAAGGCGATTTTAAATCAACATTTCCGTTAGAAAAACTCGGCAATATCATCGATCCACAGTTGTTCAAATTTACCAAAGGAACTGCAGATGTCGACCTGATTTTTAATGCAGATATCATCAATTATACCTTGACTAAACCCATTGTAACAGGAACAGTAGCGGTGAACGAAGGAACTGTCGAATATGCGCCGCGGAAACTTCGGTTTAGTAAAGCGAGCGTTTTACTCGAATTTAAAAACGACGATCTATTGATCAGTAACATCCACGTGCAAAGCGGCAGAAGCAGTATCAATATGGAGGGCAAAATCGGAAATTTTCTTAATTTGTATTACACGGCCCCTGAAAAAGTGGTGTTGAATTGGAAAATCAATAGTCCGGAAATTCACTTGGCAGAGTTTATTGAATTCCTAAGCGCCAGAAAAGTAACCAAGACGCCTTCGAAGAAGAAAAGGAAAAATGCCGATTTTACAGACGACCTCAACCTGCTGTTCGATAAATGTCAAGTAACGATGTCGTTGCGAGTGGAGAAATTACTTTACCACAAGTTTATTGCGAGTCGCGTCAGGGCAGACCTATTGCTTGCCAATTCCCAAATTATACTCAAAAATGGCGGACTTCTGAATTCCGGCGGGATTATTAACTTCAAGGGCATGCTACAACAAATGGGAAAAGTAAACCGCTACGAGATTCAAACCGAGGTAAACCATGTTGATGTTAGTAAATTCTTCTATGCGTTTGACAATTTTGGCATGCAATCGATGCAGTACAATAACCTAACAGGTCAGCTGTCAGCCCGATCGGGATTGTCGGGAAAAATTTTGGACAACGGACAATTGGTTCCCAATACGATTTTAGGAAATGTCGATTTTGAACTCAACGATGGGGCACTGCTTAATTTTGACCCAATTCGAAAAATCGGAAAATACGCCTTTCCAAATCGCAATTTAAACCGAATTACTTTTCAAGATCTTGCCGGAAAGCTGGTGCTCGCCGGAGATAAAGTAACCATTAGACCTATGCAGATCAATACCAGCCTTCTAAATATGGATATCGAAGGGCTCTATTCTTTTGGAACAGGAACCAGTATCAATATCAGTCTTCCGCTTCGAAATCCCGAAAAGGATAAAAACATCAGTGATCCCGAGCTGCTGGCCAAACGACGCGAACGTGGTCTGGTACTCCGACTTCAGGCGACAGACGGCCAAGACAACAAAGTAAAAATCAAATTGGTTAGCAAGAAAACCCAATTGGAAGAAAAAAAAAGTACAGATTAAGTTAGGCTTTCGTGGCAGGAATCTAGAATAAAAACTAGCCCTGCTTTTAAAAACGGCGTCGGTCTGTTTAGTCGAATTGTCCGTAAGCCAAATGAGGTGGTGGCGGATAATTTTATACTATTTTCAGCATTGATGGCACAACTCTGAATTTGGATTGCTAAAATGGGTGGAATTTTGTAAAAAGTTGCCATGCAAAATCGCGGATC
>JACMOK010000094.1 GCA_014378065.1 Flavobacterium sp. | reverse complement strand
TTCCAGCCGATACGGCACAACAAGTAATTACAATATCTTCTAATGGCGGGACGCCTTTGGTGGTTATTAAAAACGGTAAAGTACAAGGTGTTATCGAACTACAGGATATTATTAAAACCAGTATGAAAGAGCGCTTTGACCGTTTGCGAAAGATGGGCGTAAAAACTGTCATGGTGACCGGAGACAATCCACTCACCGCCAAATTCATTGCAGAGGCAGCAGGTGTGGATGATTTCATTGCAGAAGCCAAACCCGAAGATAAGATGAACTACATCAAAGCCGAACAGCAAAGTGGGAAACTCGTTGCAATGATGGGCGATGGTACCAATGATGCACCTGCTTTGGCCCAAGCTGATGTGGGCGTAGCAATGAATAGCGGAACACAAGCCGCTAAAGAAGCTGGAAACATGGTTGATCTAGATAATGATCCGACCAAGCTGATCGAAATCGTAGAAATCGGAAAACAACTTTTAATGACCCGGGGTACCTTAACTACTTTCTCGATCGCCAACGACGTTGCCAAATATTTCGCGATTGTCCCCGCACTTTTTATCACCGCCATTCCGGCTCTGCAAGGATTAAACATTATGCACTTGTACAGCCCCGAAAGCGCCATTTTATCGGCGGTGATTTTCAATGCGTTGATTATTCCAATTTTGATCCCACTTGCGCTGAAAGGGGTTGATTACAGACCGATTGGGGCAAGCGCCATTCTAAAAAGAAACCTACTTATTTATGGTCTTGGTGGATTGATTGTTCCGTTTATCGGCATTAAATTAATCGATTTGGTGGTCGCTTTATTCATGTAAAAAATAAGAAAAATGAAAAATATATTTTCCCTATTAAAATTAACGTTACTAATGATTGTTATCTTTGCAATGCTCTATCCGCTGGCGATTTACGGCATTGCCCAATTCGCGCCCAATAAAGGAAAGGGCGAAACCGTTTCGGTAAGCGGCAAGGTGGTGGGTTACCAGAAAATCGGTCAGAAATTTGACAAATCCAATTACTTCTGGGGACGCCCATCCGCGATAGAGTATAATGCCGCCGGAAGCGCCGGAAGCAATAAAGGGCCCAGCAACCCTGATTATTTAAAGGCGGTTCAAAAGCGGATCGATACTTTTTTACTAGTACATCCTTATTTAAAAAAATCGGAAATTCCTTCCGATATCGTAACAGCTTCTGGAAGCGGCCTCGATCCGAATATTTCTCCTCAGAGTGCGCTAATTCAAGTAAAAAGAATAGCAAAAGTTCGCAAACTGACAGAAGGTAAAGTTCAGGCTTTGGTGGTTTCCAAAATTCAAAATCCCTCATTGATGGGTACACCCAAGGTGAATGTTTTAGAATTAAACATTGCGCTTGACCAATTAAAATAAATCTTAAAAATAAACCAGAGGCATTAGCCCGGATAGCAGTGGAAATCCTTTTCTGGTTTTTTCCCGGAAAAGATTGGAACGGATAGCCGGAGTGGCTTCTAATAAAAATATAAAATGAAAAAAATGATAGCTGTAGCGTTAATTGCTATGGGATTTACAACAGTGAATGCGCAGGAAGTTGAAAAAGAAAAAAATCCGTTGACTTTTTCGGGTTATATAGAAACATATTACAGCTATGATTTTGGTAATCCCACCAATCATGTTCGACCCGGTTTTATATACAGTCACAATAAGCACAATGAAGTAAGCCTAAATCTTGGATTGATAAAAGTGAATTATACCAAAGACAACGTTCGGGGAAATTTTGCCTTAATGGCGGGAACCTATCCTGAATATAATTTGGCTGCCGAGCAAGATTTATTGCAACATGTGTTTGAGGCCAATGTGGGTGTGAAAATTTCCAAGAGCCACAATCTTTGGGTAGATGCGGGAATCATGCCGGCGCATATTGGTTTTGAAAGTGCAATTGGAAAAGATTGTGCCACACTAACGCGAAGCATTCTGGCCGACAATTCGCCTTATTATGAAGCGGGTGTAAAAATTGGCTATACGTCGAAATCAGAAAAATGGTACCTGGCTGCGATGTATCTTAACGGTTGGCAACGCATCCAGAAGATTGACCGCAATCAAACTCCGGCATTTGGAACCCAGATAACATACAAGCCTTCCTCAAAAATTACGCTGAACTGGAGTACTTATGTGGGCAATGAACAACAAGACACCATCCGAAAATGGCGTTATTTCAATAATTTTTACGGACAGTTTAAAGTGTCTGATAAAACAAGTCTGACCGCTGGTTTTGATATAGGGATACAACAAACCGTAACCGGAAGCAATGACTTTGATGTTTGGTATTCCCCAGTATTTATAGCGCAATACAAGCCCACGGCAAAAATTCAGATAGCCGCCAGAGGAGAATACTATCAAGACAAAAAAGGAGTAATTATAGCCACGGGAACCCCGAACGGCTTTAAGACCTATGGATTCTCCGGCAATTTTGATTATTTGCCCGCTGATAACGTGATGTTTAGGATAGAAGCGCGAACGTTGAACAGCAAAGACGCTATTTTTCTAAATAACTATTCACCAACCAACAGCAATGTTTTTTTAACCACGGCACTGGCCATTTCATTTTAATGGAAGAAAAAGAAAATAATGCCCAACACTTTCTCGATTTAATTCAGAAATCGCGTAAAGGAAAGTTCAAAGTCTACATTGGTATGAGCGCTGGTGTAGGCAAGACTTTTCGAATGCTGCAGGAAGCGCATACTTTGTTAAAAAATGGCATAGATGTGAAAATTGGCTATATCGAAACCCATTTTAGAAAGGAAACCCACGAATTGCTCGACGGATTGCCTGTCATTCCGCGTCGAAGTATTTTTTACAAAGGAAAGCAACTCGAAGAAATGGATGTACAGGCCATCATCAACCTGCGTCCCGAAGTGGTTATAGTGGATGAACTGGCCCATTCAAATATTGAAGGCAGCAAAAACGAAAAGCGCTGGCAGGATGTTTTAGAGATTTTGGAAGCTGGGATTAACGTGATTTCAGCGGTCAACATCCAGCACATTGAAAGTCTTAATCAGGATGTAAAACGAATTACCAATGTGGATGTTCAGGAACGCATTCCGGATAATGTGTTGCGCTTGGCCGATGAGGTTGTCAATATCGATTTGACCTCTGAGGATTTGATTGCCCGATTAAAGGAAGGCAAAATATATACGGCAGATAAAATCCAGACTGCTTTAAATAACTTTTTTAAATCGGATCAGATTCTGCAACTCCGCGAATTGGCACTCAAAGAAGTAGCAGGGCAGGTGCTGCGGAAAGTAGAAAATGAAGTGCCCAAAAATATTGCTTTAAAGCATGAAAAACTATTGGCCTGC
Organism: Flavobacterium sp.; assembly: GCA_014378065.1. Lineage (GTDB taxonomy): Bacteria > Bacteroidota > Bacteroidia > Flavobacteriales > Flavobacteriaceae > Flavobacterium. The sequence goes on along the minus strand of JACMOK010000094.1, from coordinate 2,240 downwards.
ATTAGCAGTAATGACGAAACGGCCAAAATAGTCATTCGAAAAGCAGCGCGATTGGCAAGTTATTACAACGGAGTTTGGTTTGTTCTATACGTGCAAACCCCGCAAGAAAGCTCAGATAAAATTGCGCTGGACAAACAACGACATTTGATTAATAATTTTAAATTGGCTACCGAATTGGGTGCCGAAGTCATCAAAATGGAAAGCGCAAATATCACTGAAGCCATGTTAAAAGTAGTAGCGCAAAAAAGCATAACCACCGTTTGTATCGGAAAACCACATTTTAATTTATTCAAAGTGATTTTAGCCACCACCATATTTAGGAAATTGTTGAATAATCTTTCTGCATCAAATGTGGATCTGGTAATTTTATCCTGAAAAGTTATGAAGGCAAATTCGCCATTTTTTTATATGTCCTCGATGCAATGTAATAATGTATATTAGTTAAAATTCGCAAATTTGCGGTAATTTAAATTATGAAAATTAAAACCAAATTAAACTTGGGTGTCGGATTGTTGTTTGTGATGATAATCATTTTATCATTAGTGAGTGCGTTCTATATTTTTTCAATCAAAAAAGACACGGAAAATATTCTGAAAGCCAATTACAACACGTTAGAATATTCGCGTAACATGCTACTTTCTTTAGATGAAATCAATATTGATGAGGAGAAAGCGATCCATAATTTTGAAAGTAACCTCAATAAACAAATCGCTAATATCACGGAAGTAGGCGAAGATGTGGTGACCAATAAGCTGCAAAATAGTTTTAATCTTTTAGAAAAAAACCGAAATGATGAAAAGGTAAAAAGTCAGATTCGTCAAGACATTTTTGAAATCATGAAACTCAACATGAATGCCATAAAGCAAAAAAGTGATATTGCAAAGAAAACTGCAGAAACCGCCAATTTGTGGATTGCAGTTGTAGGTACGCTGTGTTTCTTAATCGCCTTTAATTTATTAGTGAACTTACCCAACAACATTGCCAATCCGATCAAAGAATTGACTGCGAGCATAAAGGAAATTGCCAATCGAAATTATACGCAACGCGTTCATTTTATGAACCACAACGAGTATGGTGATGTGGCCAAATCTTTTAATACGATGGCAGAAAAATTAGAAGAGTACAGCAACAGCAGTCTGCACAAACTGTCATTCGAAAAGCAGCGACTGGAAACTTTAATCAACAACATGCACGACCCAATTATCGGATTAGACAACCAAGGATTGATTTTGTTTGTCAATGATGAAGCGCTGAAAATTATCGGACTGAAATCGGAAGACGTTATCGGGAAAGTTGCCACTACCTTGGCATCGACCAACGATTTAATGAAATCGCTAATTGTAAAGGAACTGCGAAATGATACAAAATCAGTTCCGATGAAAATATTTGCCGATGGAAAAGAAAGTTATTTTGAAAAGGAAACGGTCAATATCACCATTCGGCCTACTGGCGAAGACCTTACCCTTGATATAGGAGACGTCATCATCTTGCGAAACATTACCTTATTCAAAGAACTGGATTTTGCTAAAACCAACTTTATAGCAACCGTTTCTCATGAATTGAAAACCCCCATTGCATCCATAAAAATGAGTTTGCAGTTACTTGAAAAGCCCGAAACCGGAACCACCAATGAGGAGCAAAAACAACTGATTGAAAGCATCAAAGACGACAGCCAGCGTTTGCTGAAAATTACAGGAGAGTTATTGGAATTATCTCAAGTGGAAACCGGAAATATCCAGCTTAATATGGATAAAAGCAATCCCAATGCCATTGTTCATTACGCTATGGAAGCAGTTAAAGTGCAAGCCGAGCAAAAGCAAATTGAATTGGTTATCGAAGCCGAAAACAATTTGTCAGACGTTAAAGCCGACACCGAAAAATCGGCTTGGGTATTAATTAATTTTCTGACCAATGCGATTCGGTATTCTTCAGAAAACAGTAAAATTATGGTCAAACTCAAAAGTGAAAACAATAAAATCGTTTTTTTGGTGACAGATTTTGGAAGGGGAATTGACAACCGTTATAAAAGCAAAGTATTCGACAAGTATTTCCAAATCCCGGGTAGCAACAAATCAGGAACCGGACTGGGTTTGGCGATCAGCAAAGAGTTTATAGAAGCGCAAAATGGCACGATCGGCGTAGAAAGCGAATTGGGTTTGGGTAGTACGTTTTACTTTAAATTGAATGTGCTTTAGGAGCTGTTTCCTGCTGTCCGCTGTAGTCCCGATTGACCACCATTT
>JACMOK010000093.1 GCA_014378065.1 Flavobacterium sp. | reverse complement strand
GGCCGATTTTATCATTAAAACCCACAGACCCGGAATCTTCTGCACAAACCCGCATTTTTACATCCTCAACAAAGGGCTAAACAGCGGTAAACCATTGTACGAACCTTGCACAAATTGTTTTGTCATAATATTTTCAAACCACGAGGATAAGGAATCGTATTACTGGCTGGCTTATAGCCTTTGGAGATCAAAATTTTGGCACCAGTCCCTTGTCGGTTCCGTGATACCATTCCTGCGCCTTTCAGAATTCAAATCGGCATATAGTCATAAATCCAAAATAATGATCCAGGAGCATGACGAGCATTTAAAAAACACCAAAGCATTAAAGCTGCTAGAGCAAACGGAAAACCATTTTCATAAAAATTTGACACATATATCCGAATTGAGAAGAGTAATTCTATACCGCTACACCAATAAAAATTAACGCAAAACCACCTCCAATGAAATTATACATTTTATTCCAAACCGACAGCTCGAAGTCCAAAGCATCAAGAGTATATTTTGGAGTATTCGACACCAGAGCCAAAGCAATGGACTGTGCAAAATACCGCGGCCTGTATTCACCTAATACAGCGGTCATCATCCAAGAAGTGACCCTAAACCAATGCGAAGAATGCCAATAAAAAAATGAAATTCATTACTTTGATGTTTGTACTTTATTAAAACAACATATTTTTAAAAATAAAATTATATATATTTGAAATGGATATAATCTGCCAATTCCAATTATAAGTACTGCAACAAGTGCCTGCTTATGATGACTTTACCAGAATTATTTACAAGTTATGCGCCACGCTAACGCTGGAGGGACAATTCAATAACTTAATGCAACAAATGAAAAAGAGTACAAACAAAAAATAATAGCATTTTATAAATAATTGAACTCTTATCTTCTTCGGCGCTAACGACTCAACAAAAAGGTCTATGAAAAAAAAATATCTTTTACTTTGTTTTATAGTATGTTCAAATTATATGTTTGCTCAACAAAATAATGTTGATAATTTTATTAATAAAGTAAAATTAGAAATTAATTCTGATAAAAAAATAGATTTAATAGTATCTTATTTTTCCCTACCATCAAATGAAAGTGAATTTGTAAAAGCGCAAATCGCACAAAAATTATTGAAATATTCCTATACGAATAAAGACAAAATATCTGAAGCTTTGTCTTTAAACGAAATTAGCTATTTTTATATGGCATCGAATAAACGTTCCGAAGGTTTGGCAATTTGTTTAAAGGCTCTAAAAATTGCTGAAAAAGTTGAAAATGAAAAACTCATTGGTTATATAAATGTGAAATTAAGTTTCTTTTATGAAGATTTCAATAAGAGTTATTCTTTTTTAAAAAAAAGTTTAAATATCGCAAACAGAATTAAAGATGATAATCTAAAACTTGAAACCTATAAAAAGCTTTCTGAGTTGTTTTTACAAAATAACAAAATAAACCAATCACTACAGTTTACTCAAAAAGAATATGAACTAACTCTAAAACTTAAAAAACTTCAAGAAATAGGTTATACATATTTAGGGTTTGCAGAAATTCATAGATCTTTAAAAAACAAAGAGTTAGCACTTAGTTATTATAATATGGCAATAAGTTGTTCAAAGAAAATGAATTCAAAAAGGCAGCTAGGGTGGTCATATAATTTTAAAAGTTCATTTTTTTTGGAAAACAACGAATTAGATTCTGCTAAAGTTTATGCTCAAAAATCAATAGCTACTTTTGAAAAAAGTGTTGAAAAAACAGGATCACTACCTAGTGCAAGTATTCTTTTGAATATGTATAGGAAAGAAAATATTGACAGTGCTTTCAAGTATTCAGAAAAATTAAGAATTGGCACATTGAGTTTGTTGACAGAAAATAATCCAACAGATAATTTAAAATTGAAACTTGATGAAGAATTAAGACAAAAAAGTATCAATGATAAAAATGAAAAACTTGAGGAAGAAAAAAAACAAAACCTCCAGTATATTTTTATTGCTTTTGGTATTCTGACATTGATTGTATTGATTTTATTATTGAGTCGCAGTTTTATAACTAATACGAAACTCATAAAATTTTTTGGTGTTATTGGCTTATTGATTGTTTTTGAATTCCTCAACTTATTATTGCATCCTTTTTTGGAGAAAGTTACGCATCATTCACCTATTCTAATGTTAGTAGCTTTGGTAGTCATTGCTGCTTTATTGGTTCCATTACATCACAAAGTTGAACATTGGGCAACAACAAAATTAATTGAAAAAAACAAAAAAATCCGTCTAGCAAATGCTGAGCAAACTATTGAGCAGCTAAACAAAAAGTAGAATAGAAGCACGAGCGCATAACAAATGCTCAAACTCATGGCTAGTTTTTCGGTAAGTTGTTAGTTTCTTTTTCCTAACTTCGTTTTCGGTAATGGAGAAAACTCGGTCGGCAAGTCGCCACGAGCTCTAGCATCGACCGTTGTAGGTAATGTAACAAAAAATCGCATAAAAAACACTAATAATAAAATAGATAAATTCAGAAATAATGAAAAAAACACTTTTAATTTTACTTTTAGTTCATTTAAATTCATCGGCATCAATAATTTATGTGAATTCTTCAGCTACTGGTTTAAACAATGGACTTTCTTGGAATAATGCATATATCAATCTACAAGAAGCTCTAAGTAATGCAATTTTTGGTGATGAAATTTGGGTTGCTGCAGGAACATATAAAACAACTACCACGACAACCAGAACTATTTCTTTCGTTTCGAAAAATGGAGTTAATTTATATGGTAGTTTTAGTGGTAATGAAACTTCAATAAATCAAAGAAATATTGCAACAAATCCAACAACATTATCAGGCGATATTGGCGTACTTGGAGATAATTTAGATAATACATATACAATTTTAAAGGTTGAAAATATAACTTCTGGACTTACAATTGATGGATTCAGGATAATTTCGGGAAATAACGATACTGGTTCTGGTTGTCCTGGAATACGCTTACAAAATAACACAGGAATAATCAATATAAAAAATTGCTTCTTTTTCAACAATTTTGGAATTGCTGGAAGTGCAATTTCTGTACTTTCACAAGGGAATTTTACTGTTAACGTTTCTGATTCAGATTTTAATGGAAATAGTGGAATTGATGGTACAATTTTTGGCAGCAATGCCAGTTCTAATAATCTTAATATCAATAATTGCCGATTCAGAGGCGCTGTTACTGGTGGTACTGCAGTATTAAGATTTCAATCTGAAAACTTGAATATGAGCAATTGCATTATAACAAACAATACTTCTACACAATCTAATATTATATCGATTACTGCGGATTCATCTGCAAAAATAAGTAACTGTTTAATTGTCGGTAATTCTTATAATGAATCCGCAATCGGTTTTTATAGTTTGACAAGTGCAAATCAAATCGCGGAAAATCTAACAGTCGCTCACAATAAAAAAGATTTTACAGGCAGCACCAACACATTTTACACTGCAATTTACAGCGTAAATGGGACAGCAAAAATTTATAACTCAATAATTTATGATAACACAAATTCTTCAAACAACACTCAAATTAATAATGGTAACCAAGCTGTGGGAAATATAGTATCAAATTCAATTGTTCAAAATGGCTTCGCTAATGGAACAAATATTCTTAATGTAAATCCTAATTTTATTAACCCTAATAATTTAATTTCTGCCCCTTTTGACAGTACAAACTTTAATTATAGATTGCAAAATACTTCTCAAGGCATCAACTATGGAGATAATAATTTTGTAACAACAACACAAGACATCGATGGAAATAGCAGAATACAACAAACTACAGTAGACACTGGTGCATATGAAAATTTTTCAACTCTAAGCTTAAATGAAAATTTGTTTTCAAATACAAACTTAATGTATAATAATAATAATGATATGTTATCATTAAAAAATATAGAAGTTGGAAAAATTGATATTTTTGACATTACTGGCAAATTAGTAGGTTCAAGGGAAATTAGAGGTCAAATTTGTTTATCTGATTTAAAAATAGGTATTTACATTATCATACTCCGAAATAAAAATGAAAAAATAAAAATTTGTAAAAAATAAATAAACTACCTACAACAGCGGTCTCGCATCATTGCTGGTTTTTCCTTACCGGAACGTCTTTCGTCTCGAAAAACTTTTATCTTAGCGGAGAATACTCAGCTTTAATTGGCGCCACTTTTTCTAGCGGCGAAGCATTAGCGGCAAGATAAAAACCAACAAATGACAAACCTCCTTTACTTCCTATTCTTTCTTTCTGCAAAAACGACATACGCACAAAGTAAGATAAATGCAACAATAAGATTTGCGTTTGATCCTGTTGTTTATTCAAAATTGGCTTAGCGCTTGCTGATCAAGAAAAATTGCTTGTATCACCTTTACCGTCAAACAACAACCACATCGAACCCGAAAGTCTTAAAGTTCATATTTAAGCGCAAAAAAAATGGGATGCCGCGATGATAAATTTGTCCTCAAATAATATTGTAAAAGGAATAGATGCCGGAGATTCCAAAACAGTAGAATTTTTCAACTGAGGCTAATTTGTTGATTGCTAATAAATTCTCATTGCAACATGACTTTTTGTGCTACATTTGCAAAAAAATAAAAAGATGAAAAAATTATTGTGTGTTTTGATGTTGATGCTTGGTTCAACATACGGATTTGCTCAGGATGTAAATTATAATGCAGAGCAGGGAAAAAGACTGCCGGGTGCTATTACGCTCAATAACGGCGAGGTTAAGGAAGGATTTATTCAGCGATATTCAAAAGTAAAAAGCCAAAAGAAAGTAAAGTTTTTTGCAAATGTTGATGACAAGAAAGGTATTGAATACAAACCTGATCAGGTATCATCATATCAGGTCGCCGATGCTTACTATCAAACACTTCCTTATGAAGGACTAACGCAAAAAACGAAAGTTTTTATAGAAAGAACTGCACAAGGCGCTGTCAGTACATTTACATACTACACCTATAAAGATGATATGAAAACGACTGAAACCGTAGTCGGAACAAGTAATGGCAACGAAATTTCGATTGATTTTGATGGAAAAAGCCTTGCCGGTGAAATGATCCTTCTTAAAAAGAATGGTGAGCAATTAAATCTTAGCGCTGCGAAAGTTGTAATGAGCTTTAAGAGCGTGATGTCGAAATATTTTTCTGAGTGTACGACTTTAGCGACAAAAATCGCAAATAAGGAAAGTGGTTATAATTTGCTTGGGCTGATGAAAATCCTTGAAGAATATAACAACTGCGGCGTCTAATAATTCTCATAACCGCGTTCGTCACCAATTTTAAAATCTTATTATGAAATATAAATTATTACTACTTATTTGTTGTATGTCCATGGCATTGAATGCACAGCAGGTCACTTTTAAATGGAACCAGTTGCAGAACAATATGACTCAGGGATTGATAAATCCTGTTATTGTACTGCCTTCAAGTGAAGGTTTCTTTACTTACAGCTTCGAAAACGGTGGAAATCCGATGCTGCCAAACTACCTGTTTATCAGCAACTTTTCGTCGGATGCAAATCTAATTGCAACGCAGAAATTTCAATTGCCAAAGCGAAACCAGCGCGAAGCATCGCTGCTTAATGTATTTGAGTCTTCCGATAATAAACATCTATACCTCATTTCTGAATTAGCGATGAACAAAGACAACAGCAACTTGCTGTACCTTCAGGATTTCGATGCAGCTACTCAAAAGTTGTCCGATGCTGTTGAAATTCAAAAGCTTGCAATCGATAAACTTTCAAATTCCGGTTCATTCAGCATCGCACAATCAGCAGATAAATCAAAGCTTGCCGTGCTTTTACATTTTCCGCAGGAAAAAGACGGAAAAGAAAAGGTCAGGACGATAGTATTTGATGGTTTAATGAATAAGCTTTGGGAAAAAGAACATACACTTAATTATCCGAGTGAGAAAGGCTACAAGAACGAGCGCTTTTTTGTGACAAATAACGGAGTTGCTGTCATGACCAAAATCATTGATGAGTTTAAAAAAGAGCCACAGATCATTGTTTTCAAAGCGACTGAATCTGACCTTACCGAAAAAGTAGTTTCTGCGCTGGAGTTTTATCCGACAGAATATAAAATTACAGAAGACGCCAGTCACAACGTATACCTTGCCGGTTATTACACTGACAACTGGAAACCTACTATTTCTTTGGGTGGCCGTAAAGAAAAAGGGGTGTTTGTTTTTAATGTTTCTAATGGTGGACTCCTTTCAAAAAATATGTGGACTGAAAGGTTACACCAGGATTACTCTGGAAACTTCATCGGCCTGAAGTTGTTGGATTTATATGTAAACAACGGCGATTTCTTTTTGATAGGAGATGTTCAGAATGTGAATGAGGAAATGGATAAGACTCCGGGCTCTTTTATAACAAATTACACCTACAAGACAGGCCCGGCAGTTGTTGCAAAAGTTACATCAAAAGGCGAATTGATGTCAGCAGTATACAAATATCAGGAAGCAAATTACCAGAACAGAATGGGCAAACTGACATCCTTTTATCCTATCAAAAAGGATAAAAAGGTATTTTTAATTGCCAATGACAGCGAAGCTATTTTAAAAGGCAAAAAAGTTGTAGTTGGTGGTGAGGTCTATTGGAAGGCAGTAACGTACAGCTCATTTAATGATGACGGCTCTATTACGGTAAATCCAATTTACGATAGCGGAACCGGCGGAAAACAAGGCGTTACGTGGCTTTCGCCATCAACTACCAGACAAGCTGATGCAAATAGTTATTATGTATATGCACTTGGAAATAGCTATCATTCATTTGGAAAAATGACCATAAAATAAGGCCGTTAGCGGCGAATTAAATGAGGATCTTTAGTATCCTCATTTTTTTTTGCTAAACTTTCTCTATTGACAGCAATCGCTTTCGATCTTTTTTCATTTTTAAGTTCCATCGTTTAGTGCACATACGCTACAGAAGTAGCACCTGTAACGCTAGAAGATAATGAAATGGATAATATAGTGTCAGAAAGTAAAGCAGTTTTAGTTAAATTGTCCAGCCGCAAACTTTGGCTAAGTTCCATTGTTGCTTTTTTGGTAACCGTTACGCTATTCTTCCAAGAAACTTTCTAACTTGCAGAAAATACTCAGCTAACCAAGCCGCAACGCTCTCATAGCCGATAATGTTATATGCAATGTTAAAGAACCTCTCGTCCTAAAATAGGTTGACTAATAAACATAAGTATCAAGAAAAATTCTTTAATTGACGCCAGCCAATATTACACTTCAAAGGCTCAATATTATTTCGACATTAATCGTAAAGATTCTAGTTCCGTGTATGCTAAAAAGGTCTTCGATGTAGCTTATGTAACACTCCAACAAATTCAATTCTTAGCTATCTGTATGTATGTCAACATTGTCAATTCACGAAAGAGGCAATGTATCCAAATAATATAACAAGCGAAGACCCAACTTATTGTAACTATTGTAATCCTTAGTAAAGCGACCCGCAGCGCACTGATAACCAATAATGAAGTAAATAAAATACAATCAGAAAAAAAATACAAATTTTACATATTGCGTCTGTTTGGTAACTAATTATTTTGGTATTCACTAAACTTCGTTTCCTTCATTAAAAAAATTCCCTGAGCACTCGCTATTATTGTATCAATCATTTTATAATCAAATACAAAAAGCCCACTGCAAAATGGGCTTTTTTAAATTAAATCAACCACTTGTTTATTGAACCAGTACTTGTTTTGTAGCCTTACCTTGAGTAGTCATTACTTCTACATAATAACTGCCTTTTGCTAACTCTGAGGTAGTAATTACAGTAGTTGTAGCGGTTTTTACTATTTGCCCCAACAGATTATAAATGGTTACTTTTTCTAATTGTAAATTGTTTTGTAAAGAGATATTTAAAATGCCATTGCTAGGATTTGGGTGTAGTATAAAATTAGCTTGCACAAAACTATCTGAACTTAAAACAGCCGCTAAACCATACACACGAACCGAACCAGCATCACTTCCGCTTCCATCATTAAGGGATGCTCCAATAGCTACAGTGGTGCCATCACTCGAGAGGGAAATACTAGTTCCATTTTGATCACTAGTTGCTTCTCCGTCTATATCCGCTCCTCTTTTTGTCCAAGTTCCTGATATATTTTGATACACACGAACCGAACCAGCATCAGTTCCGCTTCCATCATTAAAGAATGCTCCAATAGCTACAATGGTTCCATCACTCGATATGGAAACACTAGTTCCACTATAATCATTAGCCGCTTCTCCGTTGATATCGGCTCCTATTTGTGTCCAAGTTCCTAATGTATTTTTATACACACGAACCGAACCAGCATCAGTTCCGCTTCCATCATTGCCGTATGCTCCAATAGCTACAATGGTGCCATCACTTGAGAGGGAAGCACAATAACCACTGATATCATTAGCTGCTTCTCCGTTGATATCTGCTCCTAGTTGCGTCCAAGTTCCTGATATATTTTTATACACACGAACCGAACCAGCATTAGTTCCGCTTCCATCATTATTGATTGCTCCTATAGCTACAATGGTGCCATCACTCGAGAGGGAAACACTCCAACCACTATAATCATTAGCTGCTTCTCCGTTGATATCTGCTCCTACTTGCGTCCAAGTTCCTAATGTATTTTTATACACACGAACCGAACCAGCATTAGTTCCGCTTCCACTATTATTGACTGCTCCAATAGCCACAATGGTGCCATCACTCGAGAGGGAAACACTCCAACCACTATTATCAATAGCCGCTTCTCCGTTGATATCGGCTCCTACTTGTGTCCAAGTTCCTAATGTATTTTTATACACACGAACCGAACCAGCAGAAGTTCCGCTTCCACTATTATTGACTGCTCCAATAGCTACATTGGTGCCATCACTCGAGAGGGAAACACTACAACCACTATTATCACCAGCCGCTTCTCCGTCGATATCAACTCCTATTTGCGTCCAAGTTCCTAATACATTTTTATACACACGAACCGAACCAGCATTACTTCCGTTTCCATCATTATTGACTTCTCCAATAGCTACAATGGTGCCATCACTCGAGAGGGAAACACTATAACCACTATTATCACCAGCCGCTTCTCCGTCAATATCTCCTCCTATTTGTGTTTGTGCGTAGCTACTTCCATATCCAAGAAGTAGTAATAGTAATAATTTTTTCATACTTGTTTTATTTTAAATTAATAAAGCGTTAAAGGTACTTTTTTTTTATTAAAATGCATACAGGCATAAAACGGGGAGTAATTTTTTTCTGCCCATAAACGGCAGAGAAAAAAAGTTGCCCACGTTTTATGCGGCTATTGTTACATCTATTTTTTATTATACATATCATTTGTTGTTTTGTAATTCAAGTTTTCAAGAAGTAAGTTTTAAGTTGTCTGACTTGGCAATGCAATTATTCTGTCAAGTCAGACTTTTTCTAGGAAGTGTCTTTTACACTTGCTGCTAACGTTTTGGTGCTAAAAGAAGTGCGGATTTGAAACCGAAATGTTTTCTACCACCATAAATGTTTATTAGTTGCCGAAATACTGTACTCTTTTTTGCCTACATAAAAATAAGAAACTTTCGCGAAGCGACCAATTGTAGGCAAACAACTTATACTTCCGCCCGCATTTTTTTTAGCCGCTGTTGAACTAAACCTTCGGTAGCCAGCGTTAGAAATATCATAAAATGACAAATCCACGGGTTGGTAAATGAGATGTTTGATGAAATTAAACGGTGCATTGAATAGTTGATGGGCGCTAACTTCTGCTTCCAGCAATTGGGGTTTCGGGCAAACACCAAAATTTGTCTTGTGTTTATCAATTCTGTGATTAATCGAGTTCAGTGCGTACTTTCTCCGAACTGGCTTTGTCGAAGATTATTGTTGATTTTTGGAATGATAGTGCGAACGTACGACGAATTTTAAAATCGAATATTGGAAAGGCTGATTGCCGAAAATTTCAATCGAATAGCTTGTGTGCTCAACTTGTGTGTCGCAAGTTATGCTAACAGCCGCTAAAATAAATGGCTGGTTTTGTGGTAATTAGACTTTTAGTTTTCATATTTTTTCGAGGCTTGGAGAACACAGGTATTATTGCCGCCGCTTTTTCTAACAGCAAAACGTTTTTGTACCAATTAAACTGTATTTCCATTAAGTGAAAATGAGGAAAAATTCACCAATGCTTTCCAACAAAATTAAAAAAACCGCAACGAATAAGTATGCAGCAAAGCAGCGCCAGGTACCGCTATAATTAAAAAAAAAGCCAAGTCCTTCGACTTGGCTTACATAGAGTTTAACGCAAAGGTCACCACTACTATCGTCAAACTATTTTTTGTATTGCTTAAGCAACAGCTTAAGAACCAAAGAGATCACAAAACTGATCACAGCGCCAAGAGCAGCCAGAATAACAGTTTTCAAAACATCAGCCGAATAAATATTCGGAACTATACTTAAAAGTGTCCCGCCGGCAGTACCCACAAGCGTCGAATGATTCGTAGCCATCAGATTACTATGGAAATGCCTCTTCAAACGTTGTCAACTGGCTTACGGCAGTCAACACACCACCGGCAACCGCCAAATAACCACCAACCGCAGTAATCACGACCGGCAAAGCAATTGGGGCAGCCACAAGCGTTCCTCCAATCGCGGCGATAAGCAGACCGATATTGCGAAGCATTCTAAAAAATTTCGGAGTTGGGGCTTTCGCTCTTTTTATAATATTCATAATGATTTTTTTTAAAGTGATACAATCAGCCAAAAATTAAACAAATACCAGGGCATACCCTAAGATCGAGGATTAGAAGGACCCCCGATAGGCAATGAAATACAATTCATTTTGCCCGTGAGTAGGTCGTCGTTTTCCCAAACAGCAATCCTTTCCCCCATTCCTTTAGCGCCAATCGCCACTGAATAGCCCCTCGGAGCAGTTTGCGTTCCCCCGATGTCATTACTAAATCCAACCTCGGCATTAGCACTAATGCCCGAATAAGTGCTTTGCGCTGTTGTCGCGTACCCAAGCGCTTATGGATATATCGCTTTGGTGATCGCTAGAGGGTACTCGGAATCCCCGACTCCACTAAAAAAAGTGTAGAAAAAACTATTTCTACACTTTTTTGTTTTCTTAGGAAAACGAATTTCCTTTTTTTAGCTTGGTTTGATAAGCAGCGAAAATCTATAAAATTAAAAAGTAAGTCAAGCTCTCTTTCCCACTTTCTATAGGAGGAGGAAAATAAAAAACAGTTATTAAGACTATTTGTCGGATATTTACTAACTTATGGAAACAAACGATTATATAAAGATATTCGAACAGTCTTCTGAATTGTTGGTTATCATCGATGCCAACTTTGCTGTAGTGGCCGCATCCGATTCATTTTTAAAAACTACCGCGACGGTAAGAGAAAACATTTTGGGGCGTGATATTTTTGAGGTCTTTCCAGATAATCATGATGATAAAACCGCAAATGGAGAAAGTATTGTACGGGCGTCTTTTAACCGGGTAATTAAAAATAAAACCAAGGATGTATTGCCGGTTGTAAAATACGATATTCCAAAACCGGAATCGGAAGGTGGCGGATATGAACTGAAGTATTGGCAAGCAACTAGCTCGCCTATACTGGATGAGAATAATAATGTGAAATATATTATTCACCGGACTGAAGATGTTACAGAAAATAAGATACTGATAACCCAGCTTGAGTTTGATAAAAAAGCATTAAAAATTCTTGAAGACAGCGAAAAGCGACTCAACATGATGCTCATGAAATCGCCATTCGATTTTGCTGTACTTAAAGGAAAAAACATGGTGATAAGCATTGCCAATGACAAAATGAAAGCAACTTGGGGAAAGGGCAACAACGTTGAAGGAAAACCATTGATTGAGGTTCTTCCGGAATTAAAAGACACGCCATTTCCTAATTTGCTTGATGAAGTTTACAAAACAGGAATTCCTTATCATGCCAATGACGTCCTCGCCCCGAAGTACATTAATGGACAAAAGGAGGATGTTTATTATAATTTTGTTTACCAGCCTTATCTGGAAGCAGACGAAACAATTTCGGGCGTTACTATTATTGCTGCCGAAGTAACCGCTGCTGTGAAAGTAAAAAAAGCATTAGAGGCGCAGCATGAAGTAGAGCAAAAAGCTTTGAAACTGTTTGAAGACAGCGAAAAACGTTACAATATGATGCTGATGAAATCGCCATTTGGTTTTGCCGTTTTTAAAGGCGAAAACATGGTGATTAAACTTGCGAATGACACTATAAAAGAAATTTGGGGGAAAGGCAAGGATGTAGAAGCAAAACCACTGTTTGATGTACTTCCTGAACTTAAAGATACCGCATATCCAGGTTTGCTCGATAATGTATACACTACAGGCGTTCCCTTCCAAGGAAATGAAATCCTTGCTTCTTTTTTGCGCGATGGAAAAATAGAAGATGCGTATTTTAATCTTGTTTACCAGCCTTATTTGGAAGCTGATGAAACTATTTCGGGTGTTACGGTTATTGCGCATAAAGTAACAGCTCAGGTAATTTTAAAAAAAGCATTAAACGCAAAGTACGAGGCAGAGCTCAAAGCTTTGAAGCTGGTGGAAGAAACCAATAAGCGTTACTACACCATGCTCATGGATTCGCCATTTGCTTTTTCTATCATGAAGGGGAAAGATATGGTGGTTACTGTTGCCAATAATTTGATGAAAGACTTTTGGGGAAAAGGAACAGATGTGGAAGGTAAAACCTTTTTACAAGTGCTGCCAGAACTTAAAAACCAACCCTTTCCCGGAATGATTGACCAAGTTTTTACATCAGGCATACCTATTTATGCCAACGAAATACTAGCTCAAATAAGTTATAAAAATAAATTAGAAGATAGGTATTTTAATATTATTTATCAGCCTCATTATGAAGCTGATGAATCAATTTCGGGTGTAACTACTATTGCGCACGATGTAACCACTCAAGTAACTGTAAAAAAAACATTAGAGGCACAATATGAATCAGAGAAACAAGCATTGAAGAAAATACAGGCAAGTGAAGAGCGGTTTCGGCAACTAGTATTTCAGGCGCCTGTAGCTATTTGCGTTATGCTTGGAGAAGAATTTGTGATAGAAACAATCAATCAAAAAATGGGGGATATTTGGGGTAGAACGATTGCAGAAGCACTAAATAAACCTGTT
>JACMOK010000092.1 GCA_014378065.1 Flavobacterium sp. | reverse complement strand
GACTCTCTGCTGGCGGCTGTTGAAAAAGGATGGATTACTTTGATAGGCGCCACGACCGAAAATCCGAGTTTTGAAGTAATTCCCGCTTTACTGTCGCGTTGTCAGGTGTATGTATTGAATGCTTTTACAAAGGCAGATCTGGAGGCGTTGTTACAACGTGCCATGAATACAGACATTTTTTTAAAAGATAAAGAAATAAATTTAAACGAAACAGAAGCGCTGTTGCGACTTTCCGGTGGCGATGGACGAAAGCTATTGAATATTTTTGAACTGGTCGTAAATGCCGCCGCAGAAGATCAAATTTTAGTTACCAACGATCGTGTTTTAGCATTGGTACAACAAAACACTGTGCTTTATGACAAAGCCGGCGAGCAGCATTATGATATAGTGTCTGCGTTTATAAAATCGATCCGTGGCAGCGACCCGAATGGAGCAGTATATTGGCTGGCAAGAATGATTGAAGGAGGCGAAGATGTTAAATTCATTGCCAGACGGATGCTCATTTTATCGAGTGAAGACATCGGAAACGCCAATCCAACTGCTTTTATCATGGCCAACAACACTTTTCAGGCGGTAACTACGATTGGGTATCCAGAGAGCCGGATTATTCTGAGCCAATGTGCCATTTATTTGGCTACTTCTCCCAAAAGCAATGCGTCGTATATCGCCATTGGAAAAGCCCAGCAAATCGTAAAACAAACAGGAGATTTGCCCGTACCGATTGCGTTGCGAAATGCACCAACAAAACTGATGAAAGAATTAGGCTATGGCGAAGAATACATGTATGCGCATGACTTTGCCAACAATTTTGTGGCACAGGAATTTTTACCCGATGCCATTGCCGATACAGCATTTTATGATCCTGGAAATAATTTAAGAGAAAACGGAACGCGCGAATTTTTAAAAAACCGGTGGAAAAATAAATATGGGTATTAGCGCTATTCTAAAATTTGATTTCCACCTTTTTAGAAATTAAATTTTGACCTTGGTAATATTCTAAAAACCATTGGTTGTCTTTTGAAATTAACAAACCCGTCTCATTTTCAAAGACGGCTATGTAACAACTGGGGATAGATGTTTTTAAAATCTTTAAAATTACTTTTGCTGTTCCATCTACCAAATGAAAGCCATTCGTTGTTGGTTGGGCAAATAACATGCGATCGTTTTCGAATAGTTGCTTTGGCGTTGCCTGATCCGTTGCTACAACAGTATTTATTGGGCTGTAATTGTAGTGCAACGTTTCGAAGGAGCTAAAGGCATCGCGAATGGCTTCATTGTAGGCTTTGGCATATTCTTTTTCTTTACTTTTTCCTTCCGTAGAAGAGAACAAAATGCGGTTCTTACAATCTTTCAAATTTATGATGAGTTTGGTAGTCATAAAATTGCCCACACTTTGAACGTCTGCATACAATCTGCCACAATTGCTGTTGGACAATTCATCTGGTAAAACGTCAGAATCCAAATACACCGTGAAATTGTATTTTTCGAGTAAATACTTGGTTAAAGTATTCAACCTGTATTGATCTTCTTTTTGCAGAAAACTAAATTTGGCAGGGACAATTACATATTTATAATCATTTACAATCGCTTGTGCAAAAGCAACGCCGCCAAGCAATAGAAACAACAAAACCATTAATTTTTTCATGTCACAATAGGGTTTGAAGTTGCGCTAATGTAGTGATTTGCGTAATCGTTTCTGGCACTTCTATTTTGTTGGGATTGAAAAATATAGCTTTCATTCCAAAATCGTGGGCGCCATTTACGTCTGCATCAAGGCAATCTCCAATCATGAGACTTCTACTTTTATGGGTTTCCGCGAGCGCTAAAGCATATTCAAAAATAATAGGATTTGGCTTTTTTGCCCCAGCCATTTCAGAATTGGTAACACTTTTAAAAAAAGAAGCCAAATTGGAATTGTTGATTTTTTTAAATTGCACATCAGCGAACCCATTCGTGATAATATGTAGGTTGTATTTTCTTTCGAGATAAGTTAATGTTGGAATCGCATCCTCAAATAAATGATTAAAATCAGGTAAAAACTGAATATAATCTACCGCAATTTGTTCAATTTGACTGTCGCTGATAGTATAACCAATGGCATCAAAAGACTGCTTTAGCCGCTGATAGCGCAATTCGTCATGTGAAATGGCATCCACCTGAAATTGTTTCCAGCAAGCGTGATTAATTGGAATGTATTTTTGAAGAAAAGTACCGGTAACGATTGTAGGATGTTGACTTTTAAAAATCTTTTCAAAAGCCAGGTGAGAATTTTTGTCAAAATCCCAAAGTGTATGGTCTAAATCGAAAAAAATGTCGGTAAGTTCGGTTTCCACTTTTAATAATTTTTACAAAAGTCGGAAAGTTTTATAGAATTCCCGCATCAGAAAAGCTAAAATAATTTGTTTCGGTGATGATGAGATGGTCTAATACTTTGATATCAAGACTTTCTCCCGCCAATTTCAATTTTTGGGTAATTTGCTTGTCAGCTTCGCTTGGCTGTAAAGCGCCTGAGGGATGGTTATGACATAGTATAATTCCGACCGCTGAAACCTCAATTGCCGTTTTATAAACCAGTCGAACGTCAACCAAAGTACCTGTAATGCCGCCTTTGCTCAATTGCGATTTTGAAATTACTTTATTGGAATTGTTAAGAAAAATAATCCAAAATTCTTCATGAAACAATTCGCCGATCAGCGGCTGCATCATTTCAAAAATGGACTGGCTCGAACGAATTTTTAGGCAAACTACAGCTTCTTCTGCTCTACGTCTTCTGCCCAATTCCATAGCGGCAAGCAACGAAATTGCCTTGGCTTCCCCTATACCTTTGAATGCAATAAGTTGTGAAAGAGAAAGTTTACCGAAGGTGTTTAGATTGTTTTCGACACTAGAAAGCATTCGTTTGCTTAAATCGACGGCAGTTTCATTGCGACTGCCAGAACCTATAAGGATTGCTATTAATTCGGCATCGCTTAAAGCTGCTTTACCTTTGTTCATTAATTTTTCGCGTGGTTTGTCGTCTTCGGACCAACTGCGAATTGGGAAAGAGGCATTTTCAGACATGTCGTATGGCGTTTAATAATACGCCAATGTAATGAATTATTTTTGTCTACAACCCCTCATTGCCAAGACATTGCTAAAAATAATTTATTTTTTTATTGTATGAGCGCTTTTAATTCTTCAAAATTTAAACCGCCGTAATTTCCGGAACTCATCAGTAGCAAAGCAATTCCAGCATTGTCGAATTGGAGGTGAAAAAGAAATGCTTGAAAAGCCGCTGGATCGGTATAAATAATCAGATCTTCTCGATTAAAAGCCTTTCCGATTTGGGCTGCAGTAATTTCATCAAGTTGCTTGATTTTTACCGCATCTGGCGAATAAAAAACCACCGCAACATCGGCGGGGTCGAGTGCACCTTCATATTCTTTAAGAAAATTCGGGTTGAGGCTGCTGTATGTGTGAAGTTCGAGACATGCAATTAATTTTCTCTCCGGGTATTGTTCTTTGACGGCTTTGGTGGTAGCGGCTACTTTACTAGGAGAATGGGCAAAATCTTTATAAGCCACGTTATTCTTATTTTCAGCGATTTTCTCGAGCCGTTTGGATGCTCCTTTAAATGAGGCAATGGCTTCATAAAAATCAGCCTGATCAACGCCCATGTTTTGACAAACCCACTTGGCTCCCGCCAGATTGTTTAGGTTGTGAGCTCCAAAAACTTCGATGGGCATATTGCCTTCTGGTGTTTCTAGTAGCGTAATTCCTTTTTTGACTTTATATTTTGGAGTGGTATAAGCCAATTTCCGAATTGGGTTTGCAGCAGTTTCCGCCAAGCGTTTTACTTCAGCATCTTCTTCATTGTAAATCAAGATGCCTCCATTGGTAATCCGTTGGATAAAAATCTCAAATTGTGTCACATAATTCTCATAAGTAGGAAAGACATTAATATGATCCCAAGCGATTCCAGAAATTAAAGCAATATTTGGATGGTATAAATGAAATTTCGGTCGACGATCCATTGGTGACGACAAATATTCGTCCCCTTCCAAAACAATAAAATCATTTTCTTCGGTGAGATGCACCATAGTGTCAAAGCCTTCCAATTGCGCCCCAACCATATAATCCACTTCAATATGGTGAAAATGCATTACATGCAAAATCATCGAAGTTATAGTCGTTTTTCCGTGCGAACCACCAATGACAACACGGGTTTTGTTTTTGGATTGCTCGTAAAGAAATTCGGGATACGAATAAATTTTTAGTCCGAGTTCTTGTGCTTTTAACAATTCGGGATTGTCGGCTTTGGCATGCATGCCTAGAATGACTGCTTCAATATCGGAAGTTACTTTTTCCGGAAACCAACCCATTTCTGGAGGCAATAAACCTTTTTTATCGAGTCTGGTTTTAGATGGTTCGAAAATCGCATCGTCACTACCTGTAATTAAATATCCTTTGTTGTGTAATGCCAGGGCTAAATTGTGCATGGCACTTCCGCCAATCGCAATAAAATGTGTTCGCATTTATGATTTATTTTTTTTCCTTGAAAGTTTCCAAAAGTTTCTTTGCCCTGTCAGGTTGATTCATTTTGTACTTGTAGAGGTCGGCTAATTTTTGGTAACTCACTTTAGAATTTCCAATTTCAATTGCCATTTTATACTGTTTTTCCGCTTGATCATACCTTTTAAAATATTCTTCGATGTGTCCTCTGGATAAATAACCATCGACAGCGGAGATTTTTGATAATTCTTCAGAATACTGAATGGCCTTTCTTTCGCTTCCGCCGACAAATCCAGGAAGTTGTATATAAATTTCTATCAAGGCCCATCGCGCACCAATGTGCTTCGGATTCAAAGAAATCGTTCTAGAAAATTCTGCTTTTACGTCACCAATCATCGACAGCGCTTTAAACTTATTGCTTTCTTTAGCAAGCATTCCCAATGCACCGCCATATTTGTAACTATATTCCGCCTCAGTAGGTTTTATTTTTTTTAATTTATTGTAATATGGGAGAGCCGTTTGCCAAGACTTAAAGTGACAGGCTATATCACCTAAATATTCAATAGACTTTAAATCGTCTGGATTTTGTTCCAGAATTTTTTCAAAAAGCGGTTTGGCTTGAGAATATTTTTTCGCTTTAAAGTAAATTTCTGCCTTTTCGAAATTAGATTGCGACCAACTGGTAAACGACATACAACAACACATTAAAATTAAATACTTCATGCCATCAGAATTGAACGTCAAAAGTAATGAAATTTCATTTGATTTTGAAGTGAAAATAGTCAAGTACACGATATTACATCCGTGAAAAGCATTTTTTTCCGATGAAATACATTTTTCGAACAAACTGTAAACAACTGTTTTGTAGGTATTTATGGCAATAAATCGACAAATGTTTTTCTAAAAATTAAAGCTAATTATAATAAAATGTATTTCGTCGATTTTTAAGGTTTGTTATCTAGAAAATTATTGGGTTGTTTTATTTTAAAATAAATTTGCTGAAGATAGAGGACGAAAACTAGCATTGTTATTCGTTTTAATAACAAAAAGAATATGATTTCCAATTACTTTTTTGCCAAGAAAAATGCATTCCATCCAAGCTTTCTGAACATAGCGTCCTCAGTAAATGCATTTAATTATTTTCGCCTTTTTATCACATTACTTTTTGGCTTCGCTAGTCTTTTGGGTTCTGCACAAGTAACAATCACTAGGCCCAACTTATCAATAACAGTATGTTCGTTTCCCTCAGCTTACAACAACTTAGGAAATATTGTCATTACAGAAACTGCTAATACCAATTTTTCCCCAGGATTGAATCGGACATTGATATTAACTGCGCCAACTAATTTTGAATTTCTTTCCGCCAGCGGATCTGTGACTTTTGCCCCTATGGCGAACCTATCTGCCGCCTCCGTCACAGTTGCAGCGACAACCATAACAGTAACTTACACTTGCGGAAATACAAATAAAATTGATGTGATGACCGTCAGTAATATTCAGGTCAGGGCCATCAATCTTGCCAGTACCGGAAATATTACTAGAACTAGTGGGAACGGAATTATAAACGGGTTGGTTAACAATACGCCATTGACCAATACGTTAACTTCTGTATCAACTCCATACCCCCTAATAAGCACTCAGCCCCTTGCCTCTTCCGTTTGTAGTAATGGAACAGCCAGTTTAAGCGTCGTTGCCTCAAACGCCACGAGCTATCAATGGAGAAGAGCTGGAGTAAATCTTACGAACGTTGCTCCGTACAGCAATGTAAATACTGCAATTTTGACAATAACAAATCCATCAGCGGGTATCGCCGCAAATTTTGATGTGGTAATTAACAATGGATCTTTGTGTTCGACCATGTCCAATTCAGTTTTTCTGACAGTAAATGTCCCTCCTGTAGTATCTTCACCGGCGGCAGTTTGTGTAGGCAATGCCATACAGCTTTTGCCTTCTACTGGAGGCACTTGGGTAACTAACAATCCCTCAATTGCTATTGTGGACAATACCGGTCTCGTGAATGGACTTGCGCCTGGCAGTGCCACCTTCACTTATACCAACACCGCAACAACTTGCAGCAGTACTACCTCATCGATAACTGTAAATGCGCTACCGGTGGTATCAGCACCAGCGTCTGTTTGCGTAAGAAATACCATCCAACTTTTACCCTCCTTGGGCGGAACATGGACTAGTTCAAATCCTTCGCTTGCTTCTGTAAATAACAGTGGCCTTGTAACTGGAATCGCTCCCGGAACGGTTATTTTTACTTTTACCAACACTACAACGAATTGTATTAAAACAACAAATCAGTTGACAGTGTATGCTTTACCCGTAGTTTTTACTCCCACAGCAATCTGTGTTGGAAGTACGGCACAGCTTTCGCCAACAACTGGCGGAACTTGGTTGAGCAACAACCCAACAGTAGCTTCTGTCGACAATACTGGCCTAGTAACGGGGCTTTTATCCGGAAGCGCGACATTTAGTTTTACCGATTCGAATTCCAATTGCAGCAAAACCACCACTTCTTTACTGGTAAATGGATTGCCCTCCCTTTTTGGCCCGTCCTCGGTGTGCTTAGGAAATACTATACAGCTTTCACCTTCAACCGGCGGAACATGGAGCAGCAACAGTCCTTCAAATGCTTCAGTAGACAATACTGGTCTTGTGACTGGATTGTCTGTTGGAAGTGCCTCATTTACTTTTACCAATTCAACTACAACCTGCAGCAATACAACCAGCAGTATCATAGTCAATGATTTACCTGTAATTTCGGCACCTATTTCGGTGTGTGTCGGAAATACAACCGAATTGTTTCCTGCCTCAGGAGGAACATGGGCTTCTAGTAATCCAGCTGTGGCGTCAGTAAATAATAGTGGCCTTGTAAACGGGATTTCCTCTGGCAATGTTACATTTATCTATACTAATACTACCACGGGATGCAGCAATACAACCAACAATATGGTTATTTATGCCCTGCCGATAGTTTCATCATCGACCAACGTATGCGTTGGGAACACAGTCCAGCTTTCAGCTTCAACCAGTGGTACTTGGATTAGCAACAACCCATCGATAGCTTCGATTGATAATTCCGGACTTGTGACAGGACTTGCATCGGGAAATGCGACTTTTACTTTTACGGACAGTACCACCAATTGTAATGCTACTAGCACCACCACAGTGAATATCAATTCCCCACCGACAATAAACGGACAGCCAGCTTCTACGCAAACGGTCTGTACTGGAAATTTAGTGAGTTTTACGGTAAGCGCCACTGGTGGTGCTCTTTCTTATCAATGGTACAGGGGAATGACATCTTTGAACAATGGCGGAATCGTGTCGGGAGCCAATAGTTCAACTTTAACACTTAACCCGGTAACACAGGCTGATGCCGCTTCGGATTATTATTGTATTGTAAATAGCGTCTGTGCAGCTGGTGCAAACTCTAATAATGCTGAATTGATCATAAGCCCCAAAGCTGTTATCCCTGCTCAAGCCATCAATACCTGCGATGGAGTAGCGTTTTCCTTAGCGCCTACCGATGGAGTTCCGACAGCCAGCACCATTGTTCCCGTAAACACCGTTTATTCTTGGTCGGCACCCACAATCACCGGAGGTCTTACTGGAGGCACTGCTCAAAACAACCAACTTACAATAACTGGCACTTTGTTCAATCCGACCAATATTGACCAGACTGCCACATATATCGTAACGCCAAAATCCGGCACTTCCGTTTCTTGTACAGGAGCGTCATTTGCCGTTACTGTAACAGTAAAGCCGAGTCCTTTCCTTAGCTCTATTTCTTCTGCGATTTGTAGCGCGAGTACGCTCACATTATTGCCAGTTCACGGCGGGGGAAACATTATTCCATCTGGCACCTTATACTCGTGGTCCACTCCATTAGTTACAGGTGGCATTAGCGGCGGAAGCAGTGGAAATAGTGTTTCATCTATAGTTCAGACCTTAACCAACCCGACGAATGGACCACAAACAGCCACCTACACAATTACTGCTAGCACAGGAAGTTGCAATGGCAACACTTTTATTTTAACCGTAACGGTCAAACCAACACCTGTTGCAAGTGTTAATATCGCTTCACAAACCGTTTGCTCTGCGGTATCGAACACACCGATTTTGGTTTCTAATGCTGTAAATGCTACAACTACTTATAATTGGTCGCGAGATAACGCCATCAATGTAACGGGTGCATCAACGGGTACATCAGGAAATATTTCGGGCGGATCAACTTTTTCAATAACTAACAACCTGATCAATGCCACCGGAGTTTCCCAAAATGTGATTTATACCATTACTCCGACAACTAATGGTTGCCCAGGCGTTCCAATAACTTCAACTGTTGTTGTAGTGCCTTCTTCTGCAGGTGGAGCAGTAACGGTTTCCCTGCCAAATATACTCCCAACCGTCAATAGCATTACCGTTTGTCATTTTGCGAGCGGAAATTTGTATTTAACTGGACACACAGGGAATGTGGTCCGTTGGGAATCTACTGTCAATGGCGGTAGTATTTGGACTGCCATTACTAACACATCTGCAACTTACAGTTACGTCAATGTTACTCAGACTACTATTTACAGAGCGGTAATTCAAAATGGAACGACGTGCCCATTGGCCTATTCTACTGCATCTATGGTCAACGTTATTCCAAACATAAAACCTACACCTGTGACTGCCTCCCCCCCGATAATCTGCGTCGGAGATTCGTCACTGCTGTTTTCCCAAAGCGGCTTTGCAACCAACCAATATATTGCTAACGGAGGTACCTTTAGCAATTCCAATCCGGTCAATTGGCTGGTTGACGGCTGTGGTAATTGTTTGAGCGCAGGAGGTAGCAATACCAACGCAGGTCCTTTCCAGTTGAGTGCAACCAACGGCGGTACCTATTCAGGAATCAATTATACTTCGATTGGTAAGTTTGCCATTGCCAACGGGAATTTTAACTCGATTATGCAGACCCCAATATTTAATACTTTTGGGTTGACTACCCTGAACCTCAGTTTCACCCACGCCTTCAATCTGTTGACCGGCGCATGGGCGAACGTCGAGCTTTCACTGGATGGTGGAACCACATACAATATCGTTTTGGCTCAATACAACGGGCCACTTACTCGTACTCCATACGCTGCTTTCCCAAACACGACCATTGACATGAGCAATTACATTGGGCAAACCAACTTAAGGATACGTTTTAACTACCACGGTACTGTGGGAAGTTCTTGGGCAATTGACAACATACTATTGCCCGAAGCTCCGCCTAATCTCGCAGTGCAATGGGTGGACGCCATTAGCGGCATTGTTATCAGCAATAGCGCAACGGTTACAGTAACCCCCATTGTAACGACCACTTATGCGGTGACCTCATTTTTAAATGGATGTGCCAGTTATGGGCCAGACGGTACCACCTACGTTACAATTACCGTAAACCAAAGACCTACCGCCAATATTGAGCCTTCACAAACAATATGTAATGGCGGGACCGCTACTTTTAGTGTGTCTTTAACAGGGGTTGCACCTTGGAGTATAACTTACAGCAATGGCACAACCTCAAACACAATAAATAATATAAATACTAATCCATATGTATTTAGCGTATCGAACATCATTGCCAATAGTGTGTACACCATAACTGGGCTAAGTGATTCAAAATGTACTTCAAAACCTACAGATTTGACAGGAGCACCAAGGGTAACAGTGCTTAATGGCACACCTGGATTATGGACAGGACTTTTTAGCACTGACTGGTTTGATTGTAGAAACTGGGCCGGAGGCTTACCTTCTAATACAGTAAATGCCGTAATTCCTGCGGGAACTTCAAGAATGCCAATAATTGACCCAGCGAATTCTTCTTTCGCCCTAGTATACAGCAATACTGCGAGTGCCCAAGATCTAATTATTGAAGCTACAGCAACAGTAAGTATGACTAGCCTGTCAACTTCACAATTGCAGATCAGCCGCGATTGGAAAAACAGCGGAACATTTAACCCTGGAATTGGAACCGTAACTTTCAATGGATCTACCACTAGTCAAGTTCAGAATATTAATGTCGGTATCAATACCACGGAAACTTTTTATAATGTAATTATTAATAACTCAAATGGAGCAATTGGTGTAAGTGTGGTTGATGGATTTCAATTAACTGTTTTGAACCATATCACTTTAATCAGCGGTGATTTGCGCCTGACTGGGGAAGCTCAATTGGTACAATCTGGTCTGACAGCAAATCCTTTGACAGGAACCGGAAAATTATTAAAGGACCAACAAGGTAACAAAAGCAGTTTCAATTATAATTATTGGTCATCGCCTGTCACTACCACCAACAGCACTTACACCGTAGCAGGTGTTTTAAGAGACGGAACTAATGTTTCCACCAATCCTTTCGCTCCGACTGCTATACAATTTGGCGACGGCGTTGGTTTTTCCGATGGCCCCGCAACCAGTCCGATAAAAATAAGTAACCGTTGGATTTTTAAATATACTACCATAAGCAGTAGCTATTTTTCCTGGCAAGCCGTCGGCAGTACGGGAACTATTAATATTGGAGAAGGCTTTACGATGAAAGGAGTTGATGGAACCGCAGGCATTACCGATACTCAGAATTATGTATTCGCAGGAAAACCAAATAACGGAACAATAACTTTAAATTTAGCGCTGACCCAAAGCTATTTGGTAGGGAATCCATATCCATCGGCATTAAATGCTGATACTTTTATAAAAGACAATATTAAAGATGGCGGAAATGCGACTTCCAATGTTTTTAATGGTGCATTATATTTTTGGGATCATTTTGGAGGACAAACGCATTACTTGGCTCAATATGTTGGTGGTTACGCTACCTATACTTTAATGGGTGGTGTTGTTGCAATAGCCAATGACCCGCTAAACATAAATGACGGATCCGCTGGAACTAAAGTTCCTGTGAAATACATAGCAGTAGGTCAAGGCTTTTTTGTAAAGACAGAATTGGATTCCAATGTTGCAAGTAATTTAATCACTCCGATAACCGGGGGCTCAATAGTGTTTAAAAACAGCCAACGCGCATTTAAAACAGAATCTTTCGCAAATTCCGTATTTTTCCGGACACAAAACACAACTGTTTCTGTAGCCGAGGAAGATGAAAGACCTAAAATTCGATTAAAATTTGATTCACCTTCTGGTTTACACAGGCAGATCCTTGTGGGAGCCGACGCTAATACCACCAATTTATTTGATATTGGATACGATGCGCCGATTATTGACATTAATTCAGATGATATGTACTGGCAATCTGGAAATGGGAAGTTTGTAATACAGGCCATTCCTGATTTCAATGCCGAACAGATTATACCATTGGGAATTGTTACGGCGCATGAAGGACTCTGTAAAATTAAAATCGAGACTCTTGAAAACATCTCTGACTTTACGCCAATTTATTTGCACGATAGTGAAAGTGGAATTTATCATGACATCAGAAATAGTGATTTCACAATTTCGCTTCCAATAGGCACTTACCATAATCGTTTTTCTTTAACATTTTCAAATGTTGCCCTTGGCGTTACCGATTCTTCTCTAAATGATGGATTGGCGTTAACGTTTACAAATGGAAACAATATCCTCACAATTCACAATAATTTCATTGAGACTCAACTGCAAACGATAACCCTTCTTAATATGCTGGGACAATCCATACAAAAATGGGCTATAGAAAATCAGCATCAGGGGAATACCGAAATAGCCATTCCCAATTTAAGTTTTGGAACTTATATTGTAAAACTGAAAACAAACAAGGGAGAAGTCAGCAAAAAAATTATTATAAAATAATGACTTTCGTTTTTTTTAGTGGGAGACTAACTATGCTTAAATCAACTTATTGAAATCTTAACTCATCGGCCGTTAATATCAAACTAATTTTTAATTGATACCACTAAATGTATTTTCATTGATAGAAAAATTTATAATACATCTGCAACTCTACTGCTAACACATGCATTTATTATTGAGATTTTTGTTATAATTATCGAACTTTGAAGTAGTAGTCATATATTACATTGGTAAGTTTGTCTTTTAATGTTCAAATTCAAGAATCCATGTTTTCTAAATCTACAATGCAAGATATCTTCTCGTTTTGACTTTATTACTTTAATGGCTTATTCGATAACCAAAACATTTACATAGAAGACAAATTGCTTAACATAATAAATAATATTAAGACATCCCATATGTGTTTACATACGGTATTAGAATCTTAAACAATGCATTTGTGTTGCGCTACACTGATAAGCCACTGCCAACTCTAAATACGGATAATATTATCGGATTAACTGCTTTGATTTTCAACCAAGAATTATTGGTTCCGGTGTCGGAAAATATTCTTAAAATTGCAGTATCCGATATTACCGGAAAATTAATCCATAAAAAATCCAAGTAACTTGAGACACGACTTCAAATCAGCTTTTAATTTTGCAGAAGGCATCTACATCATTAAAATAAAACTAGAAAATAGAAAAACCATGAGCAAAAAACTGGTTACATAAAATAAGAAAACTACTTTCCAGCCCTCTTTTTATATCGCTAAAAAGAGGCTTTTTTTTTGTTAATATTTAAATAAATCAGTATTTAAGTTGATTTTTAGACAGATGATGATTTTTTATAAAAAATGTATTAACTTTAAGGGCGATGAATCTTTTTGCCTAACACCATGAGTAAAATTTATTTTTTTAATAATTTATCTTCTTTATCTGTAAAATTAAAAGCGACAACACCGAAAGGAAGTATGTCGTCATCTGAAAGGAGTAACAAGCTAAGCGTGCTATTGTTACATTTTTTTTTACTCGTCACCGCTGTAAGTGCAGCGCAAACAACATTAATTTCACCCACAGGGGATGGAGGATTTGAAAATGGAACAACTTTTCCTGCCAACAATTGGACAGTAACCAGTGGTACCGCAACACAAAATCAATGGGTTTGTAATACCGGTGCTACCGCTGGATTTTCTGGAACACGTTGTGCCTACATTACCAATAATAATGTGGGAACACCAGTTCATAGTTACACTTTGAGTGCGGCAAGGGTTACCCATTTATACCGAAACGTTACTGTTCCTGCAGCAGAAACAAACCTAAATTTGGCATTTAATTGGATTGGTCTCGGTGAAGGAGTAGCCTATGATAAAATGAAAATATGGCTGGTTCCTACAGCATTTACGCCAGTTTATGGAACGGCAATAATCGCCTCAGGAACAGCGCCTTCAGGAAATGTTGCTGTTGGTCTTGCCAATTACAATATGCAAGCCTCTTGGACTTCAGCTAGCATCATCCTTCCTGCTAGCTACGCTGGCACGACTTTTAAATTGGTTTTCGAATGGTCAAATGATGGGAGTTTAGGTTCACAACCGCCTTCCGGAATAGACAATATTTCCTTAACTTCCTCGACACCGACCCTTTGCGCAGCACCATCAAATCAGGCAGGTTCTTTTGTCGCAGGAACAATAACATCTGCCACTATTGCTGCAAGTTTTTCAGGTATTGCCAACGAGTATCTAGTGATTCAATCTACCTCCAACGCCCCTCCGACGCAACCGGTTAATGGGATTACCTATACGGCGGGAAATATTGGTAGTTTAGGAACAGGATTGACCTTTGTGCAAAGTAGTGCTTCAATAAATTTCATTGCAACTTCATTAAACCCGAGCACCACTTACTATTTTTTTATTTACAGTTATAACAATACCTCGTGCTCCGGCGGACCAGCCTATAAATTAGGAGGAGCACTCATCGGAAATGGCACAACACTCGGCG
>JACMOK010000091.1 GCA_014378065.1 Flavobacterium sp. | reverse complement strand
AGCTACCGCTACTGCCGCAGCAGCCAACACAATAATGAACAAACCAAACATTTGTCCGGTGTTATCCACTTTATCATAGCGGCCAAAAGCTACCAGATTTAAAATGGAAGCATTCAACATCAGTTCAATGCCCATTAAAATTTGGATGGCATTTTTACGGGTGATGACGGCGAACAATCCTAAAGAAAAAAGCACTGCTCCGATAAAAAGAAAATGTTGTAATGGAATCATGATGCTTTGTGCTTATTGAAGTAGCATTTAGTTAAAATCATTCTAAAGGTTTAGCAATAATTTTAATTTATTATTTAGTTCGGCTATTTCAGATTGATTTAATCGTCCCAAAAGGCCCACAGCCAGTTTCCTATCTAATGTTGCTATTTTATTGGTTCTTATTAATGATGAAAGCTTAAGCCCATTTTCTTTGGATGGCTTTAATTCTATGTCAGTAGATTCTTTCCATTGAAATTGCGTGGTGATGAAACAAACAGTTAAATCCAAAGCCGTTTCAGCTAAAATGATTGCTGGTCTCAGTTTACTGCCACTTAAATCGGTAAAAGGGAAAGTGATTAAAATAATATCTCCTTTAGCCATTAAAAACTTCCTTTAAATCGGAAATCGAATAGATTTCTTGCTCCTCATTCAGAAAATTGAAAGCTGTACTTTCAGAAACAATATTTTGCAAACCTTTAGACAATTCTTGCTCTTCGTAACGCTTAAAAACAAAATCCGCAAAGTCCGAGATTTCCTCAGCTTTATCATCAGGAAGTTGATTAATTACTTTTAAAGTCCGTTCAATTATGAATTGCTTTGTCATGATATTTTTATTCTATTCAAATTTACTAAAAATGTTTTACCAATAATCTAATCAACTTTCGGCTCCTTCCTCGCAATATGCGCTGCTCCAATCAAAACCATCATCAATAAAATGGAAACCATTTCGAGTGGCAACAAATATTTACTCATCAGGTTGATCCCAATATTTCTGATGGTATTATCCGAAACAGAAATCACATTCCCGTTTGCGATGGAAGCTTTAATCCAATCCAGATTTTCAAAATCAATCTGGAAGAAAGTAAATCCCAAAACCGCTAAAAATAAAACTGAAATTAAAGCACCTGGAATACGATGAGCCGATAATAACCCAGAAGGAATATTTTCTATCCCCTGCAAAGATTCTTTAGACGATAACAGAAAAGCAAAAAGTAATAATACCAAAACACCGCCTACATAAATCACCACCTGAGTTAAAGCCACAAAATCTGCCAAAGCAAAAACATACAATCCAGCAACGGCAAATAAAGTCACGAAAAACATAAAAACCGAGCGTACCAAATGTTGACTCAACACCACAAAAGCAGCGCTTCCAATAGCAATCGCAGTGAGTACGTAGAATATGATTTGCGCTAAACTCATTTCTTATCCTCTTCCATTTTTTGCAAAGCCGCCAGTTTCGCAGCTTGCCTTTCGGCTTGTTGCTTCTCTAATTCCAAACGCTTTTCTTCTGCCTCGGCATCGGTCATGGTGGCAAATTTATAATTCAAATCCGAGATATCCGTCACACTTTTATCGTACTCCGGCGTCATCGTGATGCACTCCGTTGGGCACACCGTGGTACACAAACCGCAATACATACACTTCGCCATATCAATATCGAACTTAGGCGCATACAAACGTTTTACCGAACCATCCGAGGTTTTCCCGATCGCATCCGTCGCTTTGATACTCTCAATATCAATGCAATTCACCGGACAAATTTTAGCGCACAAATCACACACAATGCAATCGTCCATTTCCACCGTCAACTGGTAACGACCCACTTCTGGCACTGGCAATTTCTGATGCGGATATTGCACCGTCGCAATCCCGTTTTGCTGCTCAAAATAATCTGCTTCCTTAATCCCTTTCACTTTTTTAGAATGCGTGGCAGCACCAAAATGTTGGAGTGTTAAACTCAAACCCTTCCATGCTGTCTTCAATCCGTTAAAAGCTTCTTTAATCATTTATATTTTTTATTTGGAGGTTTCCCCGATAGCTATCGGGGCAGGCTTTCCGCTGTATCTTTATTTGTCTTATTCTTCGACTCCCTCTTCGACTTCCTCTTCGACTCCGCTCAGAGTGACAATGCTCAGAATGACAAAAAAAGGATGCCGCTTCAATCCTTAACCCACCTTTCAACGTATTAAAAATCTTGCTCAAATTGTGCACTCTGTGTAAATCCTCCGTGTCCTTTGTGGTTAGCCTTCGACTCCGCTCAGGCTGACAACTTCGACTCCGCTCAGGCTGACAGCTTCGACTCCGCTCATGCTCACAATAACATCAACCTCCACAATCCCGAAATCACCAAACAGGCGAAAGCCAATGGTGTTAATACCTTCCAACACAACGTCATCAACTGGTCGACACGTAAGCGTGGTAATGTCCAGCGAATCCACATTTGTGCAGCCACCACCAATAAACATTTTCCCATCACCCAAAATATTCCCCAGAAAACTCCAGTAGTATAATCTGCTAAGTGCAGACTACCGATATTCGGTAAAGGTGTATTCCAACCTCCTAAAAATAAAGTGACGCCCAACATCGCCACCAAAAACATCATAGCGTACTCTGCCAAAAATATAAAAGCGAAACGCAATCCTGTATATTCTGTATGGAAACCACCAATCAATTCAGATTCTGCCTCAGGTAAATCAAATGGAGCCCGATTACATTCTGCCAGCGAAGCGATGAAATAAATCACATAAGCCACCAATAAATGTGGCGCCTGAAAAACATTCCACGCCAATATTCCACCAATTTTGTTAACTTCTAAAACCCCGAAAAACTTAATTTGTTCGGTCGCTAAAACGCCTTGATTGTAATTGATGACTTGTAAATCCAACGATTGTGAAATCATCACGGCCGAAATAATGGCAAAACCAATCGGAATCTCGTAAGAAACCATTTGCGCTACCGACCGCACCGCACCCAATAAACTGTATTTATTATTTGAGCCCCAACCCGCCATTAAAATTCCTAAAGCTTCGATAGAAATAATGGCAAAAACATAAAAAACGCCCAAATTCATGGTCGCTGGGACCAATCCCGGAGCCCAAGGCAAAGCCACAAAGCCCAGATAAACTGCTACAAAAATAATGACAGGCGCAATGGTAAACAGCACCTTATCGGCTAAAGCCGGAACGATGTACTCTTTTTGAATGAGTTTGAGGATATCAGCTGCAGTTTGCAACCAACCAAATTTACCGGTTTCCATGGGTCCTAAACGGTCTTGAATGAAAGCCGAAATCTTTCGCTCGGCATAAACGCCCACCAAAGAAAAGGTGGCAATAAAGCCGAAAATAGAAATGGCAACCAGAAAATAGATGAAGTAAAAATTCAATCCCTAAGCCTTTGTTTTGCACTGCAAATCTAAGGATTTTAGGTGGGGATTAGAGAATGCATAGTAAATTAGTAGAGATTTCATTTTTTGAGTTTAAATAATAAATTATAATAGTTATTACTATTTTTAGAAATTGAAATCCAAGCCTGCCCTTAGTCTTAAGCAAAGTGTGAAAAGGATTTACAAATAAAAAATAGTCTCCAAACTCGTTAGGTAAAACTAACTGAAAACTTATCTGTAAGACTTCTCCTTTGGTCGAGGAAACGCTTTACTTAAATATGCAACAACAGCCACAATTCTACCATTTCTCCCGCTCGCCAATATTGGTCTCGCTTGGTTTTATCTGAGGCTTGCTTTACTGGCTTTCTGGTACATTTTTCTAATTGAAACCTTCCGCCTTCTGCCAACTCATTTTCAATGGGGTGAATTTTGGAGACTTCAGTTACCTGCGCTAGATTAGAAAACAGCAATACAATTTTCCCTTCAGGCAATAGCCTCTTTTTAGCTTCTTTAAAGAAATCAGGAAAAAGGTTTTCATCATAATAAATGGCTTCATCTAAATTTTCTAATTCTTCTGTTGCAGGCAACCAAGGCGGATTAAAAACAATGAGTTCTGTTTCCTTTTCCCATTTACCAAATAATGGGGCGAAATCTAACTCTATCTTTCTAGAGAGTTTTGTTTCTCCCATCACCTCGTTTAACCCGATGATTGCATTTGCATTGGTATCTGTCACAAATACTTTTTGGAAACCATGTTTAACCAATTGTAAAGAAAGCACTCCACTACCCACGCCAACTTCAATGGCGGTTTTCTTGGGTCCAGAATAATATT
>JACMOK010000090.1 GCA_014378065.1 Flavobacterium sp. | reverse complement strand
CCGTATGGTCGAAGATTATCCGATGTGGCTTAAGCTGACCCAATCGGGGGAACGTTTGTGTTATTTTCATCTCCCTACTGTAGGCTACAGAATTCACTCCAAAGCGATAAACAATGTAGGTGATGGGGTATTGTTCAAGCCGTCATTACGCAACAATTTCGCGGTACGCAAAGCCATAGCGCATCCTTTTTTACCTTGGGAAATGGTGAAATCAGAACAATATATACATTGGGTTTCTGGATTTTTTCAAAAGTGGGGTTGGAATAAAAATACCCAATGGAACAGCCGTTGGTATCATTTCGCGATTTTTTATACAAATCCATTTTACTATTGGTATGCACTCAAAAAAAGACTGCCAGCCAACAAAAACAATCCATTTTATTTGTAGCCCATGCGTTTGAGTATTATCGTGCCCGCTTATAAAGTAGAAAATTATATCGAAAAATGCCTCCGCAGTCTCGAGGATCAAGAATTAGATAAATCGGAATATGAAATTATTGTGACCAATGACGGTTCGCCAGATCAAAGTCGAGAAATTGTTGAAAAGTTGCAATTAGAGTTCGCCAATATTGTGCTGCTCAACCAAGAAAATCAAGGTGTTTCTATGGCGCGAAACAATGCCATTGCACATGCCAACGGAAAATACATTATGCCGATTGACCCCGACGATTATATATTGCCCAACACTTTGAAAGAAAAACTGCTGAAAGCAGAAGCGCAAGATTTGGATGTTTTGTATTTGGGTTTTGAAATTTTTGATGCCGACGAACACAGTCTTTGGCATACAGATTATAGCGTACAACAACAACATATTTACGAAGGCGTGAACGGTTATTTTGTTTCGCGTGGCAACGCAGTTCGAGATCCAGATCGTTCCTGGGCTATTTTGTACCGCAGATCCATGCTTGAAAAGTATGAGTTGCAGTACCCAAAAGACGTTCCTTTTTTGGAAGACGGATTGTTTTTAGCCAAAGTTTTTTCGGTAGCCCGACGCGTCGGATTTGACAATCACAAATTTCATCAAAGAACCACAAGTATCGGGTCGGCAACGGTTTCCGGCGTATATTATTCAAAAAAAGCCATTAACGGATTTTTAAATGCGGCTTTAGATATCAAAGCCTTTGGTAAAAAGCATACTTTTACCAAAGAACAATCGGGACTGATTCATCACGGCACTGCCAATTTTGTGCTTTTGGCGCTTTTTCCATTGGTATCATTTAAATATTTAAAACAGTTGTACCTTACGATCAATAAAATTAAAGCCTTGGGTTTTGACAAATTAGAAACCGATGGAGTGGTGGAGCCTTACTTGAAATACGCCAAGTTTTTTAATATTTCTCCGTATTATTTTCTGTTGCGATACAGCAAAGAAATGGCCGTAAAAAAATTCTGCTAGCTCCTATGATTCATTTATTTCTACTTGGGAAAAAAGGTTTGGAATCGATTGAAGGTCTTGACCCTGTCTATTTCAAAAATATCAGTGCATTAATTATTGGCAACGATAAAGAAGTAATTAATGATTATGCTGAAGAAATCGAAATGTTCGCCAAAAGTAACAACATTACGTATATTTTTAGAAACCAAATTCTTCCTGAAACGATTACACAAAACACACTCAATATTGCCATTGGATGGCGGTGGTTGATTCCGCTTGATGTGCCGTTAATTGTTTTTCACGATTCGATTCTGCCCCAATACAGAGGATTTAATCCTTTGGTATCTGCATTAATCAACGGAGATGAACAAATAGGAGTGACTGCTTTGTTTGGAACTGATGAGTTTGATAAGGGCGCTATCATCGGCCAGCGAATAATCCCTATTGGCTATCCCATTAAGATTGAGCAGGCAATTGAGGCCATCGCAAAAGAATATGCAGTTCTGCTACAACAAATTATCCTTAATTTTACGGCGGGTAGCTTAGAAGGAAAAATTCAAGACGAGACCCAGGCGACTTTCAGTTTGTGGCGCGATGAGGAAGATTATCAAATAGATTGGTCGCTCGATAGTATGGAAATTAAAAGAACCATTGACGCTGTGGGTTTTCCCTACAAGGGCGCCTGCACAAATTATCAGGACACAAAAGCTCGAATCTTTGATGCCGAAGTATGGCCTGACGTTAAAATAATCAATCGCACAGCCGGAAAAGTACTGTTCAAACATGAAGACGCCTACATTATCGTTTGCGGTAAAGGGCTTCTTAAAATTAAAGATTTTTTTAGTGACAACGGAGAAAAACTCACAATGAACAAATTTAGACTACGCTTTAAATAACATTTATGAAATATACGATACCATTTAATAAACCCCATTTAACTGGCAAAGAAACCCACTACATCTATGACGCGGTCTCGACCGGAAAATTGTCCGGAAACGGAAAGTACACCCAATTGTGCCAAAACTATTTGAAAGAGCGGTATGGTTTCGGAAAATGTCTGCTTACAACCTCCTGTACCGATGCTTTAGAAATGGCCGCTTTGCTAATTAACATTGAAGCGGGCGATGAGGTGATTATGCCTTCATATACTTTCGTCAGTACATCAAATGCCTTTATTTTGAGAGGCGCAAAAATTGTCTTTACTGATAGTAGAATCGACCATCCCGGGATGGATGAAGACAGTATAGAAGCTTTAATAACCTCCAAAACCAAAGCGATAGTGCCCGTCCATTATGCCGGTGTTGCCTGCGATATGGATAAGATAATGGCGCTTGCAGAAAAGTACAATTTGTATGTTATTGAAGATGCAGCGCAAGCTATTGACAGTTTTTATACCGGAAAAGATGGAAACAAAAGACCATTGGGTTCGATTGGTCATTTGGCAGCTTTTTCGTTTCATGAAACCAAGAATATTATATCAGGAGAAGGCGGAATGCTTGCCGTAAATGATGCACGATTTATGGATCGCGCCGAAATTATTTGGGAAAAAGGAACCAACCGATCCGCTTTTTTTAGAGGTGAAGTCGATAAATATGGCTGGGTCGATTTGGGTTCTTCTTTTTTACCCTCAGAATTGATTGCTGCATTCCTGTGGGCCCAATTGGAAAACTTAGATGCTATCCAAACCAAACGTGTTGCGCTTTGGAATAATTATCATTCGGTTCTGCACAATTGGGCAAAATCGAAAGGCATTCAACTGCCGTTGGTTGCAGAAAACGCCACTAATAACGGGCACATGTTTTACGTGGTGTGCAAAGATTTGCAGCAAAGGACTGATTTAATCAACCACTTAAAAGCAAATGAAATCATGGCGGTTTTTCACTATTTGAGTTTGCACAAAAGTCCTTTTTATCATGCACGCCATGACCATCGCGATTTGCCTCAAACCGACCGTTATTCTGATTGTCTGCTGCGATTGCCGATGTTTTACGATATTGATACCGAAACACACGAATTTATTATTAAAACACTTTTACAATTTTAGAAAGAATAAAAGAATGACACTTCACATTTTAATATTTGATAAATTTACTGAGCCATTATACCATTATCTCACCGCAGTACTGGGATTACAACGGCAACAATTTTTGTTCGTTTCGGCGGAGCCATTAAATTTAACACCAAGCGAGAATTTATTCTTATTCAAATCGCCTTTAAGCAGAAACCTGCGCTCCAATATCAAAACATTTTATAAGCTTTGCAGCAATGCCGATAGAATCATCCTCCATGGCGATCCGTTACTTCATTTTTTTGCGCTTTTTCCTTCATTTCTTAAAAAAACGAGCTGGGTAATTTACGGACAGGAATTGTACAGCTTAAATAAAGATCACGGCTTACAAAATGAAGTCAAAAAGTTTGTGCTGCGCAAAGTTAAAAACCACATCACCCATATTGAAGGTGACTCAATTTTGGCCAATCAAATGCTGCATTCTAAGGCATCATTTATCAAAAGTCCGATGTACTTGAGCAACGTGGCCGAAACCAACGATTTTGCACCTGAAATAATTTCTCAGAAAAAGCTATTGAAAGTGTTGGTCGGCAATTCAACCGATCCTACCAACAATCATGAAGCGATTTTTCACAAACTGCTAAAACACGTCAACGATATTGAGTGCATATACTGTCCCTTATCGTACGGAATGTATGATGAATATAAAGCCGAAGTCATTGCCATTGGAAAAAAAATGTTTGGGGATAAATTTATTGTACTCGAAAAATTTATGCCTTTTGAAGAATATAAAAAATTCCTAGCCGGAATAGACGTGATTATTTTCGACCATAACAGGCAGGAGGCCATGGGAGTAACCATTACTTTAATGAGTTTGGGAAAAATAGTATATGTCAATCCTCATACAACGTCCTACGAATCACTAATTCGAAGGGGATTTAAGCTATTTGACAATAATTTGATTGCAATAGACGGATTGAAAATTGATCGGGACGTTAGTGCGAATGTCCTGCGGTTAAAAGAATATTATTCAAAAAAAGTTTTCGATGATTCATGGATTAAAATAAGTCAATTATAATGTGCGGAATTTCTCTCTCAATTGCTAAAAACACGGTAGATATTCAAGCTTTCAAAGCTTTTAATACTATCGTAAAACACCGTGGACCAAACGATGAAGGATTTGTTTTCATTGCCCAAGAAGGTGTAAAATTACAGATTGTTGGTGGCGCCGATACGCCTGCCGAGGTATGGAAGACACCCTCCTCCTATCAACCGCAAACTACTATTGATGAATTGACAGGTAGTTTTAAAGTCGCACTGGGCCACCGTCGATTGTCTATCTTAGATTTGTCTGCCAAGGGACATTTACCCATGTGCGATGTGCTTAAAAGATATTGGATCACCTATAACGGCGAGATCTATAATTTTATCGAATTAAAAGCCGAGCTGCTTCAATTGGGTTATCAATTTTCTACAGAAAGCGATACCGAAGT
Source organism: Flavobacterium sp. (assembly GCA_014378065.1). Classification (GTDB taxonomy): domain Bacteria; phylum Bacteroidota; class Bacteroidia; order Flavobacteriales; family Flavobacteriaceae; genus Flavobacterium. The sequence continues at coordinate 31,594 of JACMOK010000090.1, read as the reverse complement.
GATTCTGGCAGCCTATGCAACCTGGGGCTCAGAGTGTCTGAATCGGTTTGTCGGAATGTGGGCATTTGCTATTTATGATACGGTAGCAAACAATGCGTTTGTTGCGCGAGATCGTTACGGAATCAAGCCTTTGTACTACTGGTTTTCACCTGAAGGCGATTTTTACTTGGGAAGTGAAATCAAACAGTTTACAGAAATTCCGAGCTGGAAAGCACAGTTGAATCCGCAACGGGTTTACGACTATTTGTTTTACGCAATGACAGATCATACCGAAGAGACAATGTTTAAAAATGTGTACTCCATTGCTCCAGGGCATTCGGCTACATTGAACACCAACGAACCTTTTAATGAAAAACATGGAAAAATTTTGTCTAAAAAATGGTACCAGCCTGAGAAAGCGGAATTCAGCGGCACTTTTGCTGAAGCCTGTCAACAATTCAATCGGCATTTCGATTCAGCCATCGATTTGCATTTGCGCTCTGATGTTCCCATAGGCTCTGCGCTCTCAGGAGGATTAGATTCGACGGCTATCGTCTGTTCAGTAAATAAAAAACTGAAGGATCAAGGCGTGCCTGAATTGCAAAAAACGTTTTCTTCGTGTTCTCATGTTCCCGAGTTTGATGAAAAAAAATGGATGGATCAGGTAATCTTAACGACAAAAGTAGATGCCACGTTTATTTATCCTGAGGGAGAAGATGTTTTTAAAATTTCGGAAAAAATCATATGGCACCAAGATGAGCCTTATCAATCACAATCAGCATTTTTGGCATATAATGTATTCGAAGCCGCCAAAAAAAATAATGTAAAAGTGTTGATGAATGGTCAAGGTGCAGACGAATATATGAGTGGTTACAATGCTTTCGGTATTTACAGAAAGTTGTTACTGTTTAAAAAAGGACAATTTTTAAAACTCTATAGCGAACTTCACGGTCCTACTTTCTTATCAAAAATGGCAGATTCGAGGTTTATAGCGTACCATTTATTACCAAAAAAAGTTATCCGACTCGTTTCAAAATTTAGCAGCGAAAACCGAAACTTACATGCCATGATCGACATTAAAATTTTAGGAGCTAGAAATAAACATCCGCATGATAAAAAGCGATTCAAATTCAATTCTATTTTTGAAATTGCGCATTATCAGATGCTTTATGAGCCGCTTCAAAAATATTTGCGATGGGAAGACCGAAATTCGATGGCACATTCAGTGGAAGCGAGGGTTCCTTTTCTCGACCATCGTTTGGTAGAGTTTACAACAAGTTTACCAATTGACTACCTTGACGGTCGTAATGAGTCTAAAAAGATCATGGTGCATGGACTTTCAGAACTTCTGCCCGAAGCCATTCGCAATCGCAAAGACAAAAAAGGATTTATAACCCCGGAAGAATTGTGGTTTAAGAAGGATTATTCGGAGCAGTTCATTGCATTATTTGAAAAATACAATGGCTACACCCATGGCATTTTAAGAGAGAAAGAAGTATTGTATTACTTTAACCAAGTAATGGCGGGCAAAGCCGCCTTCGATTATACCTACTGGCGTTTGATTTCACTCGGAATGTGGATGAAAGTTTTTAATGTAGACGTGCCATGAAAATAACGCTGATTGCTGGAGCCAGACCCAATTTCATGAAAATCGCGCCCATTATACACGCAATAAACGCATTGCATTCAACTTCGTTAAGCTACAGGCTGGTTCATACAGGCCAGCATTTTGACGAAAAAATGAGCCATACCTTTTTCAAGCAACTCAATATTCCCGAACCAGATGTAAATTTGAATTGCGGTGGTGGAAGCCAAGCCGAACAAACTGCGGCTATCATGATTGCTTTTGAAAAGGAACTTGTTCAAAATCCGGCTGATCTCGTGCTTGTTGTTGGCGATGTCACCAGCACCATGGCCTGCAGTATTGTAGCTAAAAAATTACATGTTAAAGTGGCGCACGTTGAAGCTGGAATACGGTCTTTTGATCTAACGATGCCTGAAGAAATTAACCGTATGGTTACCGATGCCCTAGCCGATTATTATTTTACGACCACCCTTTGGGCTGGAGAAAATTTAAGAAAAACAGGAGTGGGTGAAGAGCGCATTTTTTTTGTAGGCAATGTCATGATCGATACCCTATTGCAAAACCGAAGTAAATTCATAAAACCGGAATTCTGGCAAAAGCTACAGTTGCAAAACAAAAATTATTTTGTACTCACTTTGCATCGCCCGGCAAATGTTGACGAATCTAAAAATCTTAAAGTTTTAATTGAAGAAATTACTACGCATGCCAACGATTTGCCGATTTTATTTCCAATTCATCCAAGAACGGCAAAAGTGCTTCGTGAATCCGGAATTGATGCAGAAAACTTACATATCGTTGAACCGCTAGGTTATTTGGAGTTTAATTTTCTGGTTGAGAATGCCTTGGCAGTCATTACCGATTCTGGAGGCATCACAGAAGAAACAACGGTAATGGGAATTCCCTGCATGACTTTACGCGACAATACCGAAAGACCAGAAACCATTTCAATCGGAACCAATGAGCTTTTGGGAACCGACCCCCGAGCCATCGCGCCAGCAATGGAAAAATTATTTGCGGGCCATTGGAAAAAAGGCAGTATTCCTGAAAAATGGGATGGAAGCGCCGCCGAAAGAATTGTTGCATGTTTATTAAAATTGAATTAGTAAACAACCATTTCAAAACCAATAATGGACAAGAAAAAAATTCTAATTACCACAAACGGATTTTACCCGGATATTTCGCCGCGTTCTTTTCGGGCTACAGAACTTGCTAAAGAACTGGTTCGACAGGGGCATACGGTCAAAGTATTAACACATCCGAGAATCGGTACCGCCGAATTTTGTAAGAACAACGGCATCGAATTTAAGGATTTAGGTCACATTACTTGGCCTGTACCTACTGTTAAAGGAGAAGGATTGGTTCGTTTGTTTTGGAGAGTCGTAACACGTTTCAGTGCTTTATTATTAGAGTATCCTTTTATCCAAATCATGCCCTTAATGAAGCAAGGTTTAAAAGGAGAGTCGGGTTACGATATGTTGATTTCTGTAGCCGTACCTTATCCAATCCATTGGGGTGTGGCTTCGGTTAGAACCAAAAACAATCCCATTGCCAAAATTTGGGTAGCCGATTGTGGTGATCCTTACATGGGCCAAGAAAACGATACGTTCAAACCGCCTTTCTATTTTGGATGGCTTGAAAAAAAATTCTGCCGAAAGGCCGATTATCTCACCGTTCCAACCGCGGCGTCCATCAATGGCTATTACAAGGAATTTCACGACAAGATTCGCGTGATTCCGCAAGGATTTCGTTTTGAAGATATTCGCAAGTACACCGGACCGAAAACCACCGATAAAATTATTTTTGGTTATGGCGGGATGTTTATACCCGGGCGAAGAGATCCTTCAGAATTGCTGACATTTTTAAATGGTTTGAATGAAAGTTATCATTTTGAATTTCACGTTTACACCAATACCCCACAACTGATTACGCCTTTTATTGCTGCGTCAAATGGCAGAATTCAACTAAAGCAAGTACTCGACCGCGAATCTTTATTATTCGAAATGAGCAAGATGGATTTTGTAGTCAATTTTGAAAACGTCGGAAACACCCAAACGCCAAGCAAACTGATTGATTATGCGATTTTGGAAAAACCCATCCTTTCTATAAAAACAGGAAATCTAGATATTAATATCGTAAGCGAATTTTTAAATGGAAACTATGCCAATGCTTTTATAATCAATGATTTTGAGCAATACCGCATTGAGAAAGTAGCCAAAAAATTCCTTCAACTTCTGGAAAAAAACTAAATTCATTGAATACTCCTATCTTATTATTTCTGCTCTCTCCATTTGTCGGCCTTATCCAAGGTTTCAAGCATTACAAAGAGACTTGGGCTAAAAATAGCATTTGGTTATTTGTGGTTTTTTATGGCTTTACGATGTTTCGGCCCGAATCAATGGATGCGAACCGTTATGTTTTAAAGTTGCAGTCCTTGTATGATGCACCACTAAGTTGGGATTCCTTTTTGGCTAATTTTTATTCAGATGATGGAAGTACTGTAGATATTTATCAGCCTCTAATTACTTACATCATGGCTTTATTTACCAATAATGGAAACTTTCTTTTTGCAGTTTTCGGAATTGTAATGGGATACTTCTATTCTAGAAACATTTGGCTCTTACTCGATACTACCAAAGACAAACGCATTACTGGAACACTTTGGATAGTGTTGTTTACTTTTGCCAGCATTATTGGTTATTGGGAATTAAATGGCGTAAGGATGTGGACAGCTGCTCATATTTTTTTCTATGGCACCTTTCTTTTTGTTATTAAAGGAAATAAAAAAGGGGCGCTGATTGCAGCCTTAAGCGTACTGGTTCACTTTTCATTCGTTTTGCCGGTCAGCATTTTGCTTTTTTGCTATTTAGTCAAATTGCCATGGAAATTGTTGTATTTTATTTTCATTGCGAGTTTTTTCGTATCAGAATTAAACATCAGTGCGATTGGTGATTTTTTAGGAAATATTGCCCCAGAATTTCTGATACCAAAAGTAAAAGGCTATACCAACGATGAGTATATTGAAACTATCGCTACGGATGCTCCCATTGCCAACTGGTACGTATTATACTATTTAAAATGTGTCGGGTGGGTCGTCTTTATTATGATGAGTTCGATTTATTTTAACAGCTTAACAAATGTCAAATCCAATAAGGCTTTTTCTAATTTGTTTGGTTTTACGCTGTTGTTTTTATCCATTGGTAATTTAATGTCACTAATTCCTTCGGGAGGAAGGTACTTGACGATCGCGCGACTTTTTGCCATGGCATTGTTGTTTTTGTTTTATGTCTGGTATGACAATAGATATTATCGAAAATACCTTACATTTTTATCACCGTTATTAATGTTTTTTATTATCGTCTCGATACGAATTTCTTTTGAAACCACTACGTTCATCACAGTTTTAGCCAATCCAATTATAGCGGTGTTTGTTGATTTACCCGTGCCTCTAATCAGTTTATTCAAATAATCATTTATTAATTAATTTGCATTCATGCTTTTCAATTCTATAGAATTTGCTGTATTTCTTCCGATAGTATTCCTGTTGTATTGGTTTGTTTTTCAGAAAAGTATTAGCAACCAAAACCTATTAATTTTACTCGTAAGTTATATTTTCTATGCTTGGTGGGATTGGCGTTTTCTGTTTCTGTTAGCATTCTCTACCTTTCTGGATTATTTTGCAGGACTAAAAATAGAACAGTCCAATACCAAATCCAGAAGCAAATTCTGGCTGATACTAAGCATCGGCATCAATCTGGGTTTCCTGGGTTTTTTTAAGTATTATAATTTTTTTGTAAATGAACTGACGGCAGCCATTGCCAACGCGGGCATTAGGATCGATCCATGGACCTTAAAAGTAATTCTGCCCGTCGGCATTTCATTTTATACTTTTCACGGACTTTCTTACATCATCGATGTCTATAAAAAAAGGATCGTTGCCGAAAAACATTTTGTCGACTATGCCGTCTTTGTCAGCTATTTCCCTTTGCTTGTGGCCGGACCCATTGAAAGAGCGACACACCTATTGCCTCAATTTAAGAGAGCCAGAACCTTTAATTACCAAAATGCGGCCGATGGTATGCGGCAAATTTTGTGGGGACTATTTAAAAAAGTCGTCATTGCGGATAACTGCGCTACATACGCCAATGCCATTTTTAATTCAAGCGGCGAACACAATGGCAGTAGCTTATTTATAGGAGCTTTATTTTTCACCTTCCAGATTTATGGAGATTTCTCGGGTTATTCTGACATTGCGCTTGGTGTTTCAAGATTATTCGGAATTGAATTGCTGCGCAATTTTGCCTTCCCGTATTTTTCACGGGATATTGCAGAATTTTGGCGGAGATGGCATATCTCGTTATCGACATGGTTTCGGGATTATTTGTACTTTCCGCTGGGTGGAAGTCAAGGCGGTACTTGGATGAAAGTCAGAAATACGTTCATTATTTTCGTCGTCAGTGGATTTTGGCATGGAGCCAATTGGACTTTTCTAGCGTGGGGCTTTCTAAACGCGCTCTATTTTATTCCACTTTTATTGCTTGATAAAAACAGAAATAACATTGATATCATTTCCACTCACAAGCTCCTTCCCAGTTTAAAAGAGTTTTTTCAAATAATGGTCACCTTTTTCTTAACTGTTATAGCTTGGATTTTCTTTAGATCTGACACCATTGCGCAGGCATTTTCTATATTGCGGGAAATATTCTCTAAAAGTGCGTTTCAAACGCCTGACTTTCTGGGGAAACATGATATGATTTACCTGTTGATTCATTGCACAATGATTGGTGTTTTATTGGTGATGGAATGGTTGCATCGTGACAAACAACATGCCCTTCAGTTTAATGCAGGAACTGCACGGTCAACTGCAAAAAGATGGGCAATTTATGCCACGATTGTCGTTTGTATTTTATTGTTTGGCGGAAAGCAAAATAATTTTATTTACTTTCAATTTTAAAGCTCTTTAATGGATAAGTTTCTGCGTAAATGTGCTTTCTTTCTAATTCTTTTGGTGCTGCTCAACGGGATCTACCTTTTGGTGTTGGGAATCTTTAGTCCGGGTTTTAAAAAAGTATATGAAATTTCAAAATTTCGAAACCAAAGCTACAAGTTATTGGTTCTAGGAAATAGTATGGCTTTGGACGCAATTGATGCTCAATATTTATCTCAACGAGGCCTTGACAGTTATAATCTGGCTGTTGCCGGCGATCATGTATCCACTTCGTTGATGTTGCTGGAAGAATACCTTCAAAACAATAAAAAACCAGAAGTGGTGTTGATTGGTTTGTCCTCTGCCATCGGGCAGTCGTATCTCAATAAAGTTCCTTTCAAAAACCCGGAAGTCGAATTTTTCTACCATCCCAACTGGAAAGCGAATATTACCAGTCCACCATTATTAAATTTTCAATGGCTGTTTGTTGATCTTTTAAAAATAATCATTTCCAAAGACCATCGAAATGCGCAGTTGGTTCGAGGACAATGGAAAACAAAAAAAGTAATCCCGGATCATTCCGTTTTTAAGGAAATGACTCATAAAAATACAGATTACAAAGATCCCTATTTGTCAAAAATAATTGGACTATGTCAAAAAAATGGGATAAAAGTAATTTTGGTAGAACTTCCTGGAGCAAACAGCAACAGAAACAGCCTTCCGTTTACTTTTCAAGCGAAAAAAGCAAGCAGCGGCTGCATAACAGTGTACAATCTCAATAGTTATGAAATAGCTTCTAAAATAATTGATCCTGAAAAAGATTGGCTTGCACCCGACCATTTAAACCAATTTGGGGGACAAAAAATAACCAAGTTTCTGCTGGAGCATATTATTAAAAAATAGAATCACCAACCTAAATACCAACCAAACTCATGCTGCCAAGCCAGAAAGATCCTCTTAATTATTTAGTCAATATCATTTTTGAAAGAAAATTTGAGGCGTTAAGTCAGAAATACCTTAACGGAAAAATGATTGACATTGGTTGTGGCGAAAAGCCATATAAAACGATGCTTGCAAAATATATTGGGGCGCACATAGGCGTTGACCATCACGATTGCAGCCATGACCAAACGAATATCGATCTTTTTGGAAGCGCCTACAGCATTCCAGTAGATAACAATTCTTTCGATAGTGCCATTTGCACCGCGGTACTTGAACATCTCGAAGAACCTGAGCAAGCCATCCGCGAATGTTTCAGAGTACTCAAAAATGACGGTTTTGCTATTTATTCGGTGCCCTTTATCTGGCATTTGCATGAGGAACCCAGAGACTTTTTCAGATATTCAACCTACGGTCTGCAGCATTTGTTTCAGAAAAGCGGGTTTAAAATTATCGAGATCGCGCCGTTGTCAGGATTTGCAGTAACTTTTATACAACTTCATTTGTATTTGGCCAAAGGAAAATTAGATAAAGGTCTTTTCAAGACTTTGGGAATTTTTAAGGCATACCTTTATCTCTGTACCAAATTGGGATTGTTTCTGCATCAATACGACAATTCAAAACAATTGACATGGATGTATACCGTGGTGGCGCAAAAAACGGCAACTCCATTGGTGCAAACAGCTTGATGATGCCATTAAAAAAAACCATCGCCAACCACCTTGTTAACAGTATGGGTTGGACCACAAAGCAAAAGATTGTGGTTTTTGAATCGGATGATTGGGGAAGCATCCGGATGCCGAGTACAAAAGCGTATGATGCTTTAATGGAAGCCGGAATCCTGGTTGATAGAAGTCCGTATTGCCGTTATGATAACCTCTGTTCGGCTGAAGATATTGAATCGTTATTTGCTATTTTGCGACAACACAAAGATGCCAATGGCCAACATCCGATGATTACGGCAAATGCTGTCGTAACCAATCCTAACTTCGAGAAAATCGCGTCAGCCAATTACGATTCGTACCATTACGAAACAATCGATCAGACGTTAGCCCGCTTTTTTCCCAATCACAATCCATTCTCATTGTGGAATCAAGGATTGCAGCAAAGGCTTTTTATCCCGCAATTCCATGGGAGAGAACATGTGAACGTTCCTTTTTGGCTCGATACCTTAAAAAGAAAAGATCCGGTTTTCACCAAAGCTTTTGAGCACGGCTGTTGGGGAATCAGTGCTGATGTCTACACCAAATACCCCAAAAGTATCCAGGCGAGTTTTGATTACAACGACCGCAGCGAACTTAATTTTATGAAAGCGTCTCTGGTAGATGGACTTAATATTTTTGAAAAGTTGTTTCACTACCGCTCAGAATCTTTCATTCCCAACAATTACATTTGGACTTCTGAATTAGACGAAACCTTAATTGACAATGGGGTTAGATATATGCAAGGCATGAAATACCAGCTGCTGCCGAAACCGGCAGGTGAAACAAAACGCCAGATGAGCAGAAGATTTAATGGTCAGAAATCGGCGGCCGGCTTACTGCAAACCGTCAGAAATGTTCAATTTGAACCGAGTTTGCTGCCCAATAATGATCGGTCCGCTGCTGTTCGAGATTGTTTGAATCAAATTCAGACTGCATTTTTGTGGCGTAAGCCCGCGATTGTATCCGTTCACCGCATCAATTTTTGCGGAGCTTTACACGTTGCAAATCGCGAAATCAATTTAAAATTATTCCATCAATTGCTCCGAGAAATTACCAGGCGCTGGCCCGATGTAGTATTTATGGACACGGTATCATTAGCAAAAATTATAAAATAATCGTTTATGAGATTCATCAACAAATACCTTAGAAACCTGTCACCCTATAAAGTGGCTTCTCACAAAATCTGGGAAGTAGCTTCCGAAGAAAGAAAAAAAATGCTAAAATTGGACTGGAATGAAGCGACGATACCGCCTTCGCCCAAAGTCAATGAACGGTTGACTAAATTGGTTAGCCAACAAGAGGTGTATTATTTGTATCCGAGCACGCATAATGCGGAATTGCTTGAATTATTGTCGGCGTATACTTCACTCCCGAAGGAAAACATTCAATATTTTGCGAGTTCTGATTCGCTCCACGAATATTTGGTCAGAATGTTTGTTGGTGTGGGTGATCCGATATTGATTCTTGGACCCACCTATGACAATTTTCGGTTGACTTGCGAATCTCAAGGCGCGCAAATTTATTACCATGATTATTCTAGTGATTTCGAATTGGATAAAGCGCGTTTTAAAGATAAAATCAAAGAAATTACACCCTCATTGGTTTACATCTGCAATCCTAACAATCCTACCGGAAACGTTTTAGAAAAAGAGTATTTATTAGATTTGATCGCCACTTTCCCAGAAACTATTTTCCTTTTAGATGAAGCTTATTATGAGTTCTACGGGCAAACGATGAGCAACTATGTGTTGGTACATCCCAATTTATTTGTAACCAGGACTTTTTCAAAAGCCTTTGCGCTGGCCAATTTCCGGGCAGGTTATTTGCTGGCAAGCGCTGAAAATATTGCCCAAATTTCTAAAATCAGAAATCCTAAAAACTTTACCACTTTTACCCAAGAAGCCGTTATTGCGGTGCTATCTGACACGGCCTACATGTGGAAATATGTTGCAGATGTTTTGGCGGCACGTGATTATTTTAAAGAAAAATTAAGTAATTCGCCGCTCGTGAAAATCATATATCCGAGTCAAGGGAATTTTCTGTTGATTGCATTTCAAGATTTTGATGTTAAAATGAAGGTCTACAATCAACTGGGTGACAACAATATTTTTGTTCGCAATTTAATGCACAGCAAATTGTTGATGAACACGTTGCGCATTACAATCGGAACCCAAGCTCAGATGGATCGGGTTTTAAAGGTCATCAATACGATCGAGTAAATTATGCAACTAGTTATTTTTGATTTTTGCGAGACCCTCGTCAGCTTCCAAAGTGCCGATTCTTTTGTTGATTATATTATTAAAAAAGAAAAGTACCGCAAATACAAATGGATCCATTATTTAGATAAAATCCTTAGTAAGTTTCGAGTCCTCGCCGTGGTGAATAAGTTGTTTCCGGAATTAAATCCTTCAAAACGGTTGAAACTATTGCAAATTAAAGGTATTTCAAACGAAAAAATCAACCAATATGCGATGATTTTTTACAAGGAAAAAGTGATGGACAATCTCATTCCAGCGCTTTACGAACAATTACAGTTGCATCTGTCAAACAACGATCATGTACTTATTATTTCAGGCGGCTACGCGCCATACCTCAAAATCTTTGCAGAACAGCATCAGGCAAAAGCGTACTTCGCAACAGAAATGGCTGACGATGGTAAAAAACTTACCGGGCTGTTTTTAGGGAAAGATTGTCTCTACGGACAAAAAGTGGTGCTTCTTGAAAAATACCTGAAATCGCATCACTTGCTTTATTCCAAATCAATCGTGTACAGCGATAGCAGTTCTGATTTGCCATTGTTGGAATGGGCTGATGAAGGTATTGTGGTTTCGAAAAACAAATCCCAATCTTGGGCACACGATCACAAATTGAAGGAAATCATCCACTATTAATTTCAAATTTTAAGCAAGCAAAGACAAAACATGGGGTTATTAGATTATAAATACAAAGGGAAATTAGGCTATTTTCTGACCAATATAGGATTTGAATTGTATCGGTTTTGGAAATATTATCGCATAGAAGATGAGGCGTATCTGCACAAAAGATTTCTGAATATGCAAGGTTATCCATTGAATTTAGCGCAGCCGAAATCATTAAACGAAAAACTGCAATGGCTCAAAATTCACGATCGACGACCCATCTATACCATTTTTGCCGATAAATATGCCGTTCGAGATTATGTTAAAGACCATATTGGCGAGGAGTATCTGATTCCCTTGCTTTACAGCACAAAAAATCCGGCAGATATTGTACCTGAAAACTTGCCCGATGAGCCATTTATTTTAAAAGCCAACCACGATTCAGGGAGTTTCTTGATTGTTAGAGACAAAAAACAAATCGACTGGAAAAAAGTCAGAACTGATTGCAAATGGTGGCTCTCTAAAAATTATTACTGGATTGACCGCGAATGGCAGTACAAGGATATCGAACCCAGGATAATTATCGAAAAATTGTTAATAGACAAAAACGGCAAGATTCCCAATGACTACAAGGTGCATTGTATTAATGGAAATGTCGAGTTTATCTATGTTGCGGTGGATAGGGAAGGCGTCAACAAAAGGAATATTTACGATAGCAATTGGAACCCTTTGCCTTTTTCTTGGGCAAATAAATTTAAAGACCCATCCAAATTGAGAGGTTCGGAGATTCATCCTCCTGCTAGTTTGGAGCGCATGTTGGCTTTATCCGTAGAAATAGCCAAACTGTTTGCTTATGTGCGCGTCGACTTTTATGATGTGGATGGACAGTTGTTTTTTGGCGAAATTACGCAATGTCACGGTGGTGGATTTGATCAAATGCGCCCTATCGAATGGGATTACAAATTTGGAGAAATGTTGAAAATCGATTAATTTCCGGGTTGAATTAAAGTAAATTTCTACAGCTCCCCTTATCCTAAATAACATGAAAATTTTAATTATTGGTTCAAAAGGTTTTATTGGCCAGCACGCGGTGCAGTATTTTAAATCTCAAAAGGAGCAAGTAATTGGTTGTGATGTAGCCACCGATTATGAAGATGCCGAATACATTCAGATTGATGCGACCAATTCCGACTATCATTTTATATTTGAGCAGCATGCAATTGATGTTTGTATTAACTGCTCAGGCGCGGCTAGTGTGGCGTTGTCGCTGGAATTTCCGCTAAAAGATTTTAGTCTCAATACACTCAATGTTTTCAAAATACTCGAGGCCATCCGAACGCACCAACCCCGATGCAAATTTATCAATCTCTCCAGTGCAGCGGTATATGGAAATCCTGCAAGTTTGCCCATTAAAGAAGATTTCGTTCTCAAACCTTTATCGCCTTACGGCATTCACAAGCAGCAGGCGGAAGAAATTTGCAGAGAATTTAGCACTTATTATGCTATTCCCACCTGCTCGGTACGGATTTTTTCGGCTTATGGCAACGGATTGAAAAAGCAGCTTTTTTGGGACATGTACAAGAAATTTAGTTCGGGTGAATTCATCGAACTGTATGGTACAGGTAATGAAAGCAGAGATTTTATTCATATAGAAGATATCGTCGAGGCACTGCAATTGGTAATCCAAAACGCTTCGTTTACCGGAGAGCAGATTAACTTGGGCAATGGCGAAGAATACACCATTAAATTTATCGCCGATTTGTTTAAAAAACACCTGCAAACCGACAAAGACATTCGGTTTAACAATCAGGTGAAACCTGGTGACCCACTCAATTGGAGAGCCGATATTTCCAAATTAAAAGATATGGGTTATTCCTCTAAAATATCTTTAGATCATGGCATTCGCAATTATATCCAGTGGATACAGGGATTAAATTGAAGCATCACTCTTTCGAAAGCGTATGAAAACTAAAAATATTTGTTTTGCGATTCACTCTCTGCAGGCCGGTGGTATGGAAAGAGTGATGTCAGAGCTTGTCAATTATTTTGCACGAAATAAAAATTACCAAGTGCATTTGGTTTTATACGGCATTAAGAGGGATGTTTTTTATGCAATAGCAGAAGACATCATCTTGTACAAACCCGATTTTGAGTTTGACAATGCCAGCCGTTTCAAAAGCACTTTAAAAACAATTGGATTTCTTAGAAAAACCATTAAAAAAATCAATCCCATTTCGGTCTTGTCTTTTGGTGAAATGTGGAATAATATGATACTGCTTTCGTTGTTGGGAACAAAAATTCCCGTTTATGTTTCAGACCGGGCGCAACCTGACAAAAGCATTGGTAGATGGCATGATCAATTAAGAAAAACCTTGTATCCAAAAGCCAAAGGCGTTGTCGTACAGACAAAGAAAGCGTTGGCGATTTTCCAAAAAATGTATCCGCATTCAAATTTCAAGGTGATTGGCAATCCAATCCGGCAAATCCAACCCAGATTGATGCCGCGTGAAAATAACATTTTGATGGTCGGACGTTACATTCAAAGCAAACAACAGGATGTGTTGATTGAAATTTTTTCCAAATTGAAAGCGCCAGATTGGAAACTCATCTTAGTGGGTTATGACCATCTCAAACAACAAAACCAGCAACCTTGGGAAGATTTAGCAACAAAATTACAAGTAAGAGACCGCGTTGTGTTTACTGGAAAGCAGGAAGATGTAGAACACTATTATTTAACGAGTAAAATATTTGCCTTTTCCTCCTCGTCAGAAGGGTTTCCTAATGTTATTGGCGAAGCGATGTCGGCAGCCTTACCAGTCGTTGCTTTTGACTGCATAGCGGGCCCGAGTGATCTGGTGACAGACGGCAGCAATGGTTTTCTGATTCCGTTAAAAGACAACGATTTATTCGCCCAAAAGCTTCAAATTTTGATTGACAATCCGAAATTAAGAGAAAGTATGGGTGAAAATTCGAAAGCTTTTATAGCCAAGTTTGAATTGAACTATATTTGCGCAGCAATTGAAAAATTTATCACTTCCAATTCCTAACCATGGCCAACAGAAAACGAATCGGTATTCTTTTTAATTTCAGTCCAAAATGGATGGGCGGTGTGGTTTATGTGCTAAACGCAATCAAGGTGCTTAATTTTCTTGAGGACGGAGATAAACCTGTAGTATTTGTGTTTTACAATCCCAATCTACAGCGATTTGTAGATGAAATCGACTATCCCTATCTGCAAAAGATAAGCTGGCCTTATCCATCGGTTTACAAGCAATTCCTCAAATCTTTACTGACCCGAAAAAATACTTTCGTGCATGATATCATCACGCAATACAAGCTCGATACGGTATTTCCATTACACGATTTTCCGGTGAGAAGCGCTTTGGATTGCAAATTAATTTCGTGGTATGCCGATTTGCAACATTTGCATTATCCGCACTTTTTTTCTGCGGCTAAAAGGTTCGAGCGGTATTTACGGGTGCAGTTCATTTTAAAAAACAGCGATCATTTGGTCGTTTCAAGCAATGCCGTGAAAGCAGATTTTCAGCGGTTTTTTGAAATTCCGAAAGGCATGCACATTGAAATTTATCATTTTGTTTCTATCATTGATCATTTCCCACAGCATTCAAAAGCAGAAATGACCTTAAAGTACAATTTGCCCGAGAATTATTTTATCATCTGCAACCAATTCCACAAACACAAAAATCACAAAGTGGCTTTGGATGCTATGGCGCACTTGAAGAAGAAAGGCATTCGGATTCATTTGGTTTTAACCGGTAAACTTCCAGAAGACGACAAATCAGCCTACCTTGAGGAATTGAGAAAAATAATCTCCGAAAATAAACTCGAAGACCAAATTGTCTTCTTAGGAATTTTGCCTCGTGACGCGCAACTTTCGATTATGAATCATGCCACGGCAGTTATCCAACCAAGTTTGTTTGAAGGATGGAGCACGGTAATTGAGGATGCGATTGCACTCCAAAAACCAGTGGTAAGTTCCAATCTGGCGGTCAATGTAGAACAGCTTAATGACAAAGGATATTACTTTTCTCCATTAGATTTTGAAGAATTAGCATCGGTTTTAACCCATACTAATTTTAATGACATTCCGCTACCAATGTACGAAAGCTATGAAAGCAGAGTCAAAAGAGCAGCCAAAACACTACATAAAATATTAACAGCATAAAGGATTTAACTGATTTGATCAAATCAAAATAATATGAAAAAATTACTCGTTACAGGTTCTTCAGGATTAATTGGCTCCGAAGTTTGTATGCACTTTGCGCAATTGGGTTGGGAGATTCATGGGGTTGACAACAACCAGCGGGCCGTCTTTTTTGGACCCAGTGGCGACACCAGATGGAACCAAAATCGACTCGCCGCGACAATAAAGAATTTTGTACACCACGAAATAGACATTCGCAACCGTCAGGATGTTTTGGATTTGATTCAAAACGTAAAACCCGATGCGATCGTGCACACCGCGGCGCAACCAAGTCACGACAAGGCGGCAGCTATACCTTTTGAAGATTTTGACACCAACGCTGTTGGCACTTTCAACATGCTCGAAGCCACCAGACGTTACCGCACCGACATTCCGTTCGTGCACATGTCTACCAACAAAGTATACGGCGATGCGCCCAATGAAATTGAAATGGTGGAACTACCCACCCGATGGGATTATGCTGATACGGCTTATGCCCATGGGATTCCCGAACACTTTAGAATTGATCAGTGCAAACATTCGCTTTTTGGCGCTTCCAAAGTTTCTGCCGATATATCGGTACAAGAATATGGTCGATATTTTAACATGCCCAGCTGCGTTTTACGCGGGGGTTGTTTGACGGGTCCCAGTCATACCGGCGTAGAACTGCATGGTTTTTTAAGCTATTTGGTCAAGTGCAATCTCGAAGAAAAAGAATATACTGTTTTTGGTTATAAAGGCAAACAAGTCAGAGACAATATCCATTCTTATGATGTGGCTCGCTTCATCGAAGAGTTTATCAACGCACCAAGAATCGCTGAAGTTTATAATTTAGGAGGAGGTAAAGACAATACATGTTCGGTTTTGGAAGCCTTTGACATTATTTCCAAAATCAGCGGCAAGCCAATGAAATACAAATACGATGAAACCAACAGAATTGGCGATCACATCTGCTATTACAGCGATTTGCGAAAAATGAAAGAACACTTTTCAAACTGGGACATTACCAAATCCTTGCAAACCACTTTTGAAGAAATCTATCAGGCCTGGATTCAAAGAGAATCATCTAACTAAATACAATATTTTCTGTTTATGAAAATCTGGTTTCTTTCTATTTTTGAAAATACGCCGCTAGACGATAATAAAAACACACGCTACAATAGTCTGGTCAATGAGGCTGTGGCGAGAGGTCATAAGGTCGTTTTTTGGTCGTCAACCTTTCGACACAATGTAAAGCAGCAACGATTTGAAACCTATCACGAGGAAAAGCTGAGTGATCAATTGAAAGTCGCTTTTGTTCCTGCAAAGTCATATTCCAAAAACATTTCAATTGGTAGAATGGTTTCTCATTATACCTTGGGAAAGGCGATGGTAAGGGAATTTGAAAAGCAAACCGATTTGCCAGAAGTCATTGTGATCGCTTTCCCACCCATTTCAACGGCTTACGACATTATGCGTTGGGCAGAAAAGAAAAAAATTCCAGTCATTGTTGACATTATAGATCCTTGGCCAGAAGTTTTTAAAATTCATTTGAAAGGAATAAAAAAAATGGCGGGTAGCATTGTTCTTTATCCGCTTCAGAAGAAAACAGCTTATATTTTCAAACATGCACAGGCCATTGCAGCCATTTCAAAACAATATATTGATTGGGCAAAAACCTACAACTCGACCATTGAAAATGCGGAATTTTTTTATCCTGCGGTGCAGTTTGAAGAAATGAAAAACCAACTAAACCGAGCAGCCTTAAAAGTTAAAAAAGACAAGGTAGTGTTGCACGTAATTTATGCCGGAAGTTTGGGATTTTCCTATGATATTCCAACGATTTTGGCGGCGGCTGCGCTTTTAGAAGTTACCCATGGCAATAAAATTAAATTTACAATTGCTGGAGAGGGGCCACAACGACATGCCATTGAGGAATATTTATTGAACCATTCCAATCTATATTATCTGGGCAGGCTTCCAAAAGAACAATTAATGGAAGAATACTACAAGGCCGATGTCGGTCTGACCCAGCATATCCGAGGCGCTACGCAATCCGTCACCTATAAACTGTTTGATTTACTGGCCTGCGGTTTGCCGATCATGAATTCACTCGAAAGCGAAATGAAGGCGATTATTTTAAACAATCAGGTGGGTTTTCACAATGAATCGGGAGATGCAAACCAACTTGCCAACAACATTTTGAGCTGTTTTAATGATCGTAACCTTTTGGAAACAATGAAACAAAATGCGCTGGCACTCACCTCACGCGAAGGAGATTCAGCCGTCGTCTATGCCAAAGCATTAGATTATATGGAACACATCGCACAAAAAACAATTTAAAATATGTTTTCGCAATTGAAAGATAGTATCATCGGCAACCTCAAAAATAGTTGGGGTTGGAAAACCAGACGCAAAATCGTGGTGTTTTCCGTGGATGATTATGGCAACGTTCGGGTCAACTCCAAAGCCGCGCGCGCCAATATGGATGCTGCCGGAATGAAAATTTATTCTCGTTTTGATTTGCTCGATACTTTAGAAACTAAGGCTGATTTAGCTGCGCTATACAAAGTACTGGATTCAGTAAAAGACAAAAACGGAAAACCTGCTGTTTTTACACCTTTCGCCTTACCATGCAATATTGATTTTGAACGCCTGGTTGCTGAAAATTACCAGCAATACCGCTATGAATTGTTGCCGGAAACGTATAAAAAATTAGCCAACCTCCAGCCTAACGCTTATGAAGGCACTTGGGAATTATGGAAAGACGGCATTGCCAAAGGATTTTTAAGGCCACAGTTTCACGGAAGGGAACATATCAATCTGACCATTTTCAACGAAAAACTGAAAAACAAAGACGCAGCATTGCGCATTGCTTTGGAAAACCGTTCTTTTACTAGTATCGATGATGAAGCCTATCCAACAATGTTCAGTACGGCCGCTTTTGATTTTTGGAATTTTGATGAAAACAAAGCTTACGCTGCGGTGATTGAAGAAGGTTTAGAAAAATTTGCAGCAGTATACGGCTATCGGAGCAATTATTTTACGCCTCCGGTATTTAATATTCACCATTCGTTGTATCCAATTTTAAAAGAAAACGGAATACAATACATAGATTTGGGACTCGTGCGCAATGAGCATCAAGGGTTGAATGTTTTCAAAAAGGAGTTTAATTATACTGGTAAAAAAACCAAAGAGGGACTTACAATTGTGGTGCGAAATGTGGTTTTTGAACCTACTGAAGATCGCGGCATCGATTGGGTGGCCTACACGATAAAACAAATTGAAAGGGCTTTTCGATGGAACCGTCCGGCAATTATCAGTTCTCATCGCGTGAATTTTTGTGGACACATGGATGCAAACAACCGTGAAAAGGGACTGACTTCTTTAAAAGCATTGTTGGATGCAATTGTCAGGCGATGGCCCGAGGTAGAGTTTATGGCAGCCGATGAATTGGGAGATTTAATTTCTAAAAGATAAAAATGATCAAGCGAATTGTCTACTTGGGATATTACCTTAAAACTTTAGATAAAAAGAAGTTGCAACTGTTTTTAGCATATACTTCTAAAATCACTCACAAAAGCAAAGCAGCGCTTTTGATGGATGTCTTGATGTCGGTTTTTAAATACAACATTTCCATTTTGGAATATTTTCATTTCCATTTTTTTGAAAAAAACAGCGAAGAAAGAGCGCAATGGGCTGGCACCGGTTATATGTTTGAATTTCAGTTAAAAATGAACCCAAAACACGCCCGGGCTATTTTAGATGACAAGACAAAATTCTACAAATCGTACAGCAAATATTTTGTGCACAGTGTGGGCGATATTGCCGATTTAAAATCAAAGCCCGAATTGGTTAAAAAACTATTGGACAATCCTTCGGCAAAATTGGTGTTTAAAGTCGCCGATGGGAAATGTGGCGTTCAAGTCGCCATCTTACCAACAGCTGATTTTAATCAAAATACCTTGGTGCTTTTTATGGAAAAAGAAAAGTACGATCTGGTTGAAGAGTTTATCCTGCAACATCCCCATTTGAATGCACTTTCTCCCTCAGCAGTAAATACCGTTCGCATCTTTACCCAACTGGATGTCAACAACCAGGTGGTAATTTTAGGCTGCAGACAGCGAATTTCTGTCAACTCTCCAGTTGATAATATGGCAGCCGGAAACATGGCAGCGCCCATTGACGAAGCCACCGGAATAGTTACCGGGCCGGCAGTATACAGCGATATTTTAAAAGCCGATCAAACCAAACATCCAATTACCGGCGTAGCAATTGTTGGTTTTCAGGTACCCTTTTGGAAAGAAATTATAGAAATGGTTAAAGAAGCGGCGATTGCCCATCCCCAAAACCGATCGATAGGATGGGACGTCGTGGTCACTGAAAACGGCCCTGGATTTATAGAAGGAAACCATGACTGGTGTAAATTGTTGTGGCAACTTCCAGCTAAAAAGGGATTAAAATCAATTTTGGAACCTCATAATCTAACTCATGTATAGGTTTTTTTTTAAAAGGATTTTCGATTTTTTGGCAGCCTTTGTATTGCTACTTCTTGCTTTCCCAGTTTTAGTAGTGTTGTTTGTTATTTTGTACAACCAAAACAAATCAAATGTTTTTTTCTTTCAGGAACGCCCAGGTAGAAATCAAAAAGCCTTTCACATCATCAAGTTCAAAACGATGACCGATGAAAAAGATGCCAGCGGAAACTTATTGCCCGACAACCAAAGAATAACAAATGCGGGGAGTCTGATTCGAAAATTGTCTTTGGACGAATTGCCACAATTAATTAACGTACTCAAAGGTGATATGAGTTTGGTAGGACCCCGACCGTTATTGTTTAAATATATTCCACTTTATTCTCTTGAACAATTGCGCCGTCATGAAGTGCGTCCCGGGATTACTGGCTGGGCTCAGGTAAATGGAAGAAATGCAATTGCCTGGACTAAAAAACTTGAACACGATATTTATTATGTTGCCCATCTTTCGTTTGCTTTGGATCTTAAAATACTTTGGATTACCTTAATTAAAGTCATCAGTCGGCATGGTGTGAACCAAGCTGAGGACCGACCTATGAATCCGTTTACCGGCAGCAACTAGCTTTATGAAACTTAAATACTTTAATAACCTTGACGGACTGCGCGCGATTGCTGCCATTGGTGTAGTAATTGCTCATTTTTTTGATGAGCAGAAACTGGCTTCGCATCCATTATTGTTTAAAATAGCACAGATGGGAAATACAGGTGTGTCGCTATTTTTCGTGCTCTCAGGCTTTGTGATTACTAGAATTTTGTTCAACACGGTAAAAAGTAAAAACTACTTTTCGAGTTTTTATGGCAGACGCACCTTGCGTATTTTTCCATTGTACTATTTCTCCTTGTTGTGCTACAATTACCTGCCCTATTTGCTAAATATAAATCCCACTCTGGGCGATTTTAACAAGCAGTGGTATCATTATTTCTATTTGCAGAATTTTGCGAGAACCTTTGGCTGGGATTTTCAGGGTCCGGGGCATTTTTGGTCATTGGCAGTCGAAGAACATTTTTATTTAATTTGGCCGGCATTGGTTTTTTTGGCGTATTCTGCCAATAAAAATAGGTTGTTGTTCATTTCGATTTTGCTTATCGTTTTTACTTTTGCACTGCGGTGGATCATGCTCAACCATCATTATGAAATTGATGTATTCACCTTTACCCGTCTCGATCAATTGGCGTTGGGTTGCATATTAGCGATTCTTGAATACAAAGGTATTTTAGAAAAGACAAGCAACAGAATATTTTTGGGATTGATGATCCTAGGATTTATTTTAGTGGCCTATTCAAGCACCTTCTCCTATTTTTATCTCAATCTTTTTAAACACAATGCGTTCGGGTTATTGTATTTCGCGGTATTGGCTTTTTGTATCAAAGCAGCAACTACGAGTTGGCTCAATCGTTTTTTGACATCTGCCGTCATGCAGTTTCTAGGAAAGATAAGCTATGGTCTCTACATTTGGCATGTTCTGGCCATCTTATTGATGGAACATTATTTCCGATCGTTGGGTTTGATGGCTGACTTTAGTTTGTTGTTGCTTATTACAATAATAATGTCAACACTGTCCTTTTATTTTCTTGAAACCCCTTTTTTAAAATTAAAAAAATATTTTAATAGTAATCTATAAAGAAAAATGAAAATATTAATCACTGGTGTTGGTGGACCCACGCCGAGAAGTTTTGCCATTGCATTAAAAAAATATTCGTTTTACAAACGTTTTGAACTGATCGGAACCGACATCAATCCGTTAGCCATGGGCTTGTACCAAAACGAATTGTTCCATAAAACTTATTTGGTCCCTTCCGCTTCTAGTCCGGATTATTGGAATGCGATAGAATCACTGATTGCTGAAAATCAAATTGATATGGCCATCATTCTTCCCGAACTTGAAGTTATGGAATGGAGCAGGAGGAAAGCAACAGGAACCTTACCATGCAAAGCATTAATTCCGGACTATTCGATGGCAGAATTGTTGGTCGATAAATCTAAAATGACGGAAATTCTTAAGGATTTGGATATCGTTCCACCTTCTGTGACTTTCTCAAGAGATACGCTGAAATTACATGAAGTTTTTGACGTGCTTAAAGGAAATTTTTGGGTCAGAAGCACTATTGGCACCAGTGGATTGGGTTCGCTAAAAGTCGAAGACGAAGCTTCTTTGACAAACTGGATTCAAATCAATCCCAATGTATCACAATTCATTGCCAGTAAATTTTTATCCGGCAGAAATTTGGCTTGTAAAATGCTGTATTACAACGGAAAGTTATTGCGAACGGCTTGCGCGGAAAGGGTCAACTACATCATGGCCAAAGTAGCGCCTTCGGGAATTACAGGAAATACTTCGTTTGGTCGCTTACTGAATGAGCCCGACTTGGTCAAAGAAGCCAAAAGAGCGATGGACCATCTTTTTAAACATACTGGAACGGAGCAACATGGCTTTTTTACAGTCGATTTCAAAGAGGACGAAAACGGGAAACCGTATATTACTGAAATTAATGTAAGACATGTAGCTTTTACGCAATGTTTTGCCGCAGGCGGTGCGAACTTTGCCTCGGATACTGTCAGACTTTTAAACGAAGATCCCGAATTTGACTTGGCATATAAAATGTATGAATTTGAAAAAGATTTGATTTTTCTTAGAGATGTCGATTCGCTTCCGATTTTGATGAAAGAAACGGAGTTGCTAAAGCATTCAAGATCTTAATCAAGGTATTATAAAGTAGCATAAGGTGATCATAAAACGGCTTTTTGATATTTTCTTTTCAATTCTTGGCCTGATCGTGTTGAGTTGGATGTTGCTGATCAGTTTTATAATGGCTTCAATTGACACCCATTCTAATGGAATATTTAAACAAAAACGCATCGGACAATATGGGAAACCGTTTACCATTTTTAAATTGAAGACCGTTCATCCGGCCTCTAAAAAAGTAACTGCGCTGGGCATTATTTTGCGGCAATACAAAATTGATGAACTACCGCAATTGTATAATGTGCTGATCGGAAACATGTCTATCGTAGGGCCACGACCCGACATCGCAGGATATTATGATCAGTTGCAAGGCGAAGACAGGCGGGTATTGGCATTAAAACCTGGGATCACTTGTTTGGCTTCGCTCAAGTATTTTAATGAAGAAGCACTTTTATCGAAACAAGAAAATCCTTTACAGTACAATGATTCTGTAATTTTTCCTGACAAGGTAAAAATGAACCTTGACTATTATTACCATCGGAGTTTTTGGAACGATTTGAAAATTATATACCAAACATTTATCCGATAGCGATTTTACCATTTAAAAATAACAAATCAAAAATGATGGTCTTATTTAAATCGTATCTTATCTTTGGGAGCGCTAAAATTTAATTATTGATGACGAATTTAAAAATTTGGCTTTCTTCCCCTCACATGGGCGGAAACGAAAAAAAGTATGTTCAGGAAGCCTTTGACAGCAATTGGGTGGCACCACTCGGCCCCAATGTTACCGGATTTGAACAAGATCTGGAACATTATATTTCAAACAGTGCTCATGTTGCCGCTTTAAGTTCCGGAACGGCGGCGATTCATTTGGGTTTGATATTGCTCGATGTAAAAGCGGGAGATGAAGTGATTTGCCAAAGTTTTACGTTCTCTGCCTCGGCAAACCCGATTTTATACCAAGGTGCCCTACCAGTTTTTATTGACAGTGAAACTGAAACCTGGAACATTTGTCCGATCGCTCTGGAGGAAGCCATCAAAGACCGCATTTCAAAGGGAAAAAAGCCAAAGGTCATCATCGCTGTGCATCTTTATGGAGTTCCATATAAAATTGAAGAAATTCGTGCAGTCGCCAATCGGTACGAAATTCCGATCCTAGAAGACAGCGCAGAGGCCTTGGGCAGTACATACAAAGGTCAGAAGTGTGGCACTTTTGGCGATATCGGTGTTTTATCCTTTAACGGGAATAAAATCATCACCACTTCGGGAGGTGGCGCCATCGTGACGCGAACGGAAGCGCTAAAGAACAAAGCTGTTTTTTTCGCCACACAGTCGAGAGATCCGGCACCTCATTACCAACACAGCGAAATAGGCTACAATTATAGAATGAGCAACATTTGCGCTGGAATCGGTAGGGGGCAAATGGAAGTATTGGACGCGCACGTTGCATTAAGAAGAAGGATGAACACTTTTTACCAAGAATTGTTTTCATCGGTAGCAGGAGTGACTGTTTTCAAAGCACCTGATACAGATTGTTTTTCCAATTATTGGCTTAGCGCAATCAGCATTGACCCTGCTAAAACCAACGGAAAAACCAGCACTGATTTGAGATTGTTTCTAGAAAATCGCAATATTGAATGTCGTCCGTTATGGAAACCTATGCATTTGCAACCCATTTTCGAATCCTACCCATATTATGGCGGAAAAGTCGCTCAATTTTTGTTTGATAACGGCCTATGCCTGCCTTCGGGCTCCAATTTGACCGACGAAGATCGAATTAGAATTGCACAAGGTTGTACGGATTTTTTTCTGCAATAAATATTTCTGGAAAAAAGAATGTTATTTGTTGTAAAATGTTAATTTTATTTAAATTTTATTGCTATTGAATACTACTACAACTACAGATTCTATAATTGAATTTATAAAAAATGTTATTTTCAGAAGAAGATTCAAAAGCTTTGGCTACTTGCCAAGGTGGATTATCTTTGCTATTGATTTGTTTATTGTTTTTATAGCGAGTATCGTCACTGATGTTGTGATTTTTAAACTCACTAAAATGCCTTTCAATAATTTAAACATGACGCTCAGGTATGGCATCATCTTAGTTGTTAATGCTGCATTTTTTCTATTTTACAGAACTTATTCGGGAATAATTAGGCACTCTACTTTCATTGATGGGGTGAAGTTGTTGGTTTCCACCTCCACCTCCTATGCGGCTTTACTGATTATAAATTTTTCTTACACCTGGGCCTTTAACAAACAAATTTTTGTGACAACCAGTTTGTTTATAAGCTATGTTAATTCCTTTTTGCTGCTGTTTCTTTTCCGCATATTGGTAAAATACATCTTTGAAAGGTACATGAATTTCGAAGACAAGAAAAAGCTTACAAATGCTGTTATTTACGGAGCTGATGCCAATGCAATCTCCGTAGCCAATGCTTTAAAAACGGAACTTCCTAGTCGGTTTAAATTGTTGGGTTTTATTGATAAGTTCAACAATAACCGAACAGGGAAAAGTATTCTTAATCTTCCGATACTAAATCAGAACAAGAGTATCCACGTTATCTTAAGGGCAATGAAGGCGGACGCATTAATCATTGCAGAGAAGAGTCTGACAAAAGAAGATACAATTGCCATCGTAGAAGAATGTTTGGAGTATAATTTTAAGGTGTTTACAGTGCCTTTAATTACCGACTGGGAGGACCAAAAACAAATTTCAAATAAGGTAAAAAGTTTTGAAATCGAAGACTTGCTAGACCGAAAACCCATTGTTTTAGATACGAAAACCATTTCATCCCAACTTCAAGGTAAGACGATTTTGATTACTGGTGCAGCCGGATCTATCGGAAGTGAAATTACGCGACAAGTGCTGGGCTTCCTTCCGGCGAAAATTATTATGTTGGACCAAGCAGAAACGCCGCTTCACAATTTGCGACTTGAAATTAACCAAAGAAATGAAAAGGTTAAAATACGCTCTGTCCTTGCCGATGTTCGAAATGTAGCAGCACTTGAAAAAATATTCATCAATTTTAAACCCAATGTGGTGTACCATGCCGCGGCATACAAACACGTTCCTTTAATGGAAGAAAATCCATCACAAGCATTATATACCAATGTCTTGGGCACAAAAAACCTTGCTGACTTGTCTATAAAATATGCTGTAGAGCGTTTCGTGATGGTTTCTACCGATAAGGCGGTAAACCCGAGCAGTGTAATGGGCGCCAGCAAACGTATTGCAGAAAAATATGTGCAGACTCTTCACGACAAAATGAACAAAGAGAAAAGCAGTAGTGATACCAAATTTATTACCACTCGATTTGGCAATGTGTTGGGGTCTAATGGTTCTATCGTTCCTCTGTTCGCCAAACAAATTCAGGAAGGGGGACCATTAACTATTACCCACCCGGAAATCATTCGCTATTTCATGACCATTCCGGAAGCTTGTCAATTGGTTCTTGAGGCTGGAACGATGGGAAGGGGCGGTGAAATCTTCATTTTTGATATGGGTGAGCCAGTTAAAATTATAGATTTGGCCAAAAAGATGATACGCTTGGCAGGATTTACGCCTTACAAAGACATTGAAATCAAGATCATCGGCCTGCGTCCTGGCGAAAAATTATACGAAGAACTTCTCAATGATACCTCAAAAACCTTAGCAACCCATAATGAAAAGATTTTGATCGCTGAGGAAATTCACGATGATTATGATAAAGTCAATGCTAAAATCACGGATTTAGTAGGCAAAATGCAACAAATTTCGGATCAAGAAATTGTCGCTGCCATGAAGAAAATTGTGCCAGAATTTAAGAGTATGAATTCGGTCTTTGAGAATCTTGATTTTTAAATAGATGCAAATCACCCGTCCTGATTTAATTTATTCTAGTGAAATCCACCCTAAAAAAGTATATTTGTAAAATTTTAAATGCGTAAGATGAGACTACACTCCAAAAATATTTTTTTAATTATTGTTTTGCCCTTTATGCTGTTCTCCTGCGCTTCCAGAAAAAAAATCGTGTATCTTCAGGATATTGAAAGTGCCCAGAGTTATCAATCTCCAACCACTTATGAACCTACACTGCAGCCCGATGATTTGTTGAGTATTATCATTTCAGCAGAAAACCCTGAGGTGACGGTTCCTTTTAACCTTCCGCAGATTCAGGGGAATTATGAAATCAACAACAACCAGAACGGCATAAAAACCTATCTCATTGACAGTGAAGGAGTGATTGAATTTCCGGTTTTGGGAAAAATTAAATTGGGCGGACTCACGCGTAGTGAAGCCAATAAAAAACTGACCATGCTAGTGTCAGAATATGTTAAGAATCCGGGCATCAATCTGCGTATCTTGAACTACAAAATTTCTGTCTTGGGAGAAGTAAGTAAGCCTGGAAGTTATACCATACCAAGTGAAAGAATCACTGTTTTGGAGGCTTTGGGCTTGGCGGGCGATTTGTCTGTCTATGGCAAAAGAAACAACATACTGGTCATTCATGAAGAAGACGGAAAAAGAACATTTAATCGCATCGATATTACCAATGCGGCCTTTTTAAACTCACCTTCTTATTACCTCTCACAAAATGATATTGTAGTGGTAGAGCCTAATAAAACAAAAATAAATGCTTCTGTTATCGGGCCGAATACCTCTGTGATATTAACCGGACTTACTGTTTTAATTACACTATTAATATTTTTCAAATAAAAAATAATGCAAGATCATCCTTCCTTAATGAATGATAAAAACGAAAGTCTCGATTTAAGAGATCTTACCGAAAGATATGTAGTACAATGGAAATGGTTTGTCTTTGGGGTTTTGGTGTGCCTGATACTTGCCTCTTTATTTTTAAGATATGCCATTCCAGTATACAGCGCCACTGCGACCATTTTAGTGAAAGATGAGAAAAAGGGCGGATTGCAGTCAGAACTAGCGGCCTTTTCAGATTTGGGATTGATGACCGGCGTCAAAAACAACGTCGATAATGAAATTGAAGTCATTAAATCAAGAACCATTGTTGGAAAAGCGATAAAAAAATTAGGATTTACGGTAACATATATTTCCGAAGGCAGAGTGAAAACGTTAGAGGAATACAAAGACAAACCAATCGAGTTTACTTTTTACAATGTCACGGATTCGTTTTACACCAAGCAAAAATCTTTTACCTTGAATGCCATCGGACCGAATGAATTTGAACTTTTTTCGGGAGATCAGAAAAGTATTGGGAAGTATATTTATGGAGCAATTATCACACTAGATGATTCCAAACTTGTCGTTAGTAAAAATCCAAAAGCAATTTCTAAAAGAGCCAAAGATTTTAGCGTGATGGTGAATGTCAGTACTTTGGATGATGTGGTGGAAAGTTATCGCGGAAGGCTGAACATAGCAGCGCTGAGTAAAAACTCAAGTGTTGTATCCTTAACAATTAATGATCCTGTTAAGGAAAAGGCGGTAGATTTCTTAAATACTTTGATCCAAGTTTACAATGAAGATGCGATAGCGGATAAAAAATTCATTTCTGAGAATACCCTTAATTTTATTCAAGATCGATTAAAGATCATTTCGGTAGAACTCGGCGATGTAGAAAAAGATGCCGAGGGCTTTAAAAAGTCAAATAAGGTCACCGATATTGTATCAGAAGCGGGATTATATCTTCAGAATTCCGTCGATTTTGAAAAATCGCTCATTGAAACCGAAACCCAACTCAAAGTGGTTTCAGCAATGGCCGATTTCATGAAGGAAAAGGAAAAGTTTGATTTG
Source organism: Flavobacterium sp. (assembly GCA_014378065.1). Lineage (GTDB taxonomy): Bacteria > Bacteroidota > Bacteroidia > Flavobacteriales > Flavobacteriaceae > Flavobacterium. The sequence continues at coordinate 3,448 of JACMOK010000090.1, read as the reverse complement.
GTTCCGAGTAATATTCTTTCTACAGCAGACGGAAAAGATGCTTCGACGCTAATCATGCAATTTAACGACATGGTTATTCAAAGAAACAGGATTGTAAAAGACGGGATGCCTAAAAATTCTGTTTTGGTCAATATGGATCAAAAGATAGAAGAGTTAAATGAAAATATTGTACAAAGTTTATCAAGAATTAAAACATCGCTGAGTATTCGCAAATCTGATTTAGAAAAACAGGATGCTTTAATTAGAGGAAAAATTTCGCAAATTCCTACCCAAGAGCGCGAGTACAGAATTATTGACAGACAGCAAAAAATTAAGGAAACACTCTATTTGTATCTGTTGCAAAAAAGAGAAGAAACAGCTATATCACTAGCTGTTACAGCCCCTATTTCTAAATTGGTGGACGCCGCCTTTTCTTCAAGTTATCCTGTTTCTCCAAAACGAAACGTCATTTATTTGATCGCTCTGGCTTTCGGGATTTTGATGCCGTTTTCGATTATCTATTTCCTAAATTTATTTGACAACAAGATCAAATACCGTCAGGATATCGAAGGGAAAATCATGGTTCCGTTTTTGGGAGACATTCCGAAATCGGATTCGCAGGATGAAATTATTAATGCCAATAGTCGTTCCAGTTCTGCCGAAGCCATACGTATCGTTAGAACAAACCTCGAATTTATGTTAACCGCGGTCCCCGAAGAAAGAGCTAAAACTGTATTTGTGACTTCGACCATTCCAAAAGAAGGGAAAACATTCGTGGCAATTAATTTGGCCAGTACTGTTGCACTGTCAGGAAAAAAAGTATTATTGATAGGGCTTGATATCCGAAATCCAAAAATTGATAAATATGTAAAGCTACCTTCTAAAGGATTGACCAATTATTTGTCAAAGACCAATGAGGATATTCATGACTATATTGTCAAATTAGATGGTTATGATCATTTCTACGTATTGCCCTCAGGTGCCATTCCTCCGAATCCAGTCGATTTATTGATGAACAATAAGATTGATATTTTGTTTGAGGCTTTGAAAAAGGAATACGATTATATTATTGTAGATACGGCTCCAGTAAGCCTTGTGACCGATACGCTGTTGGTGGCTAAAAATGCCGATGCCTTTATTTATGTGATGCGTGCTAATTATCTCGACAAGCGATTCCTCAAAATCATAGAATCAATTTACAAAGAAAATAAGCTTCCCAATATGTCACTGCTATTAAATGATACGGTTTGGAGAAAAAGTTATGGTTACGGCTATGGCTATGGTTATGGCTACGGCTATGGTTATGGCTATGGTTATGGTGTAGAGGTAGAAAAACAACCCTGGTATAAAACGCTGTTCAAAAAGTAAAGTATGGAACTACATTCTAAAAAATTGATTGTTTATAACCGCTTCTTTGAAACAATCGGAAGGATTAAACAGCAATCTTTTAGAAAATCCGTTGAGATGGTTCTCGTGGTGTACGTCGGACCCTACAAAGTCAATCATTCCTTTTTTTAGTAATTTTTCAGAGGTTTTAGCGACATCAATCCCATAGTAACCCACAGTGGACAGCAGATTGAGTTGAAACTTACAGCCTGCATGCTTGAGTTTTTCGAATTCCTTAAAATTATGATGGTAAAAAGCGTACCGTTCAGGGTGGGCAAGCACTGGCTGATATCCGGCCACTTGCAATTCGAAGATAATATCATACAATTGTATCGGCGGATTAATGTAGGACATCTCAACCAAAACATAATTTTCTTTTAATACAAGCAAAGTCTCATTTTGGAAAAGCTTCACAAAATTGGAATCCAATAAATATTCTGCGGCAGCTTTAAAAGAAAAATTTTGTGCTAAAGCATTTAAATCAGGTAGCGTCTTGGCTAAAGTAGTTTCAATTCCAATTTTAGAGTTTTCCCACACGCTTTTCATCACATGGGGTGTGGTAATAAATTGTTCAACTCCGATATCTTGGAGCGCGGAAACCAACAAAATACTCTGTTCTATGGTTTGCGCGCCATCGTCAATCCCCGGTAAAAGATGGGAATGAATATCGATATGATTTCCAGGAAGCAAATCTTTTAGAAAAGGCTTTTTAATAATAAAATGAAACAATTTTTATAGATTTAAAAACAAGTGACAAAAATACACAAATACCAATTATAAATGCGCCAATTAGACAGCGTAACTTGAGCGGATAATTGTAAAGTAATTGACCAAGAAATTAAAGGCTACTCCGAAATTAGTATATTTGCACGTATTTTTTATAAAAAACAGTTAAGTTCACCCAGTCGATTCTGATTATTTGAAATGGAAAAAGCAATACCAACAATAGAAGTCCATCAGTCAGAAGATTGGGATCTAATAATAAAAGGTCACTCCTCACTTTTTGATTTAAAGTTTAATGATCTTTGGCGATATCGCGACCTCTTGCTGATGTTTGTTAAGCGTGACTTTGTCAGTTTCTACAAGCAAACCATATTGGGACCATTGTGGTTTTTTATTCAGCCAATATTTACCACCATCGTTTTTACTTTTATTTTCGGAAATCTTGCCGGAATCAGTACAGATGGTTTGCCCAAACCATTGTTTTATCTGGCCGGTATTACGGCATGGAATTATTTTTCCGACTGCCTGTCTAAAACCAGTACCGTCTTTAAAGACAATGTGGCCATTTTTGGCAAAGTATATTTCCCAAGGCTAATCATGCCCTTAAGTATTGTAGTAAGTAATTTGGTTCGTTTCGCTGTACAATTGTTGTTGCTTTTTAGCATGATGGCTTATTTTGGTTGGAAGAATGCCGATTTTCAGATTACTTATGCTATTGTTTTCTTTCCATTACTGGTTATTTTGATGGCTTTGCTGGGATTGGGATTGGGACTTATCATAACGGCGATGACTACCAAATACCGTGATCTTACGTTTTTGGTCACTTTCGGAGTCCAATTATTGATGTATGGTACGACCGTAATTTATCCTTTAAGCGAAGCGCGAACCAAATTCAAAGACATGGTCTGGTTGATTGAATTAAATCCGATGACCGGCATTATCGAAGCCTTTCGCTTTGCTTTTTTGGGCAAAGGAGAATTTACGCTTTGGAGTGTCAGTTACTCCTTTATTGTAACGGTGGTAGTGCTGTTTTTTGGGATCCTAATTTTCAATAAGACCGAGAAAAATTTTGTAGATACTATATGATGAGTGAAACGGTTATTAAAGTAGACCATTTGTCTAAGGCTTATCAGATAGGACAAATCGGTACGGGAACAATTTCGCGTGATTTAGAGCGATTTTGGACTACTAAGATTCGAGGGAAGGAAGATCCGTTTCTTAAAATTGGCGAAACCAATGACCGAAGTACCAAAGGCCAAAGCGATATCGTTTGGTCGTTGCAAGACATCAATTTTGAAGTCAATCAAGGCGAAGCAGTTGGCATCATAGGAAAAAACGGGGCTGGGAAAAGTACCTTACT
>JACMOK010000089.1 GCA_014378065.1 Flavobacterium sp. | reverse complement strand
TTCTGACGAGGAAACATGGAAATATTTATTAGAATTATTTGCGTCTTTTGACACTATTTTATTAGGCAAAGTTACTTACGAAATGTTTGCAGCTTATTGGCCAAAACCAAATCCATCTGACCCTAATCCAAAAGAACTCATCGACTTTATGAATAACTCCCAAAAAGTAGTTTTTTCAAAGTCTCTAAAAAAAGTGGAATATATTAATTCAGTAGTAATGGAGGATATTATTCCAGAAGAAATAAATAAAATCAAAAAAGACGTAGAGATAGATATTGTAATTTTTGGTAGTGGTAGTGTTGTATCCCGGCTTACTAAATTGAGGCTAATAGATGAATATAAATTTCTAATAAATCCAATTTTTTTAGGCAACGGGACACCCATATTTAAAAGTGAAGAAGCAAAAGCTAAACTGAAATATTTGGATTCTAAAACTTTTGGAAACGGGAATATTATGTTACAATATAAGCTTTGAGCGGACTGACTAAACTTCATCATTTGCACAAAGCCAAACTTAAGTTTCCTCAAGCGGAATTTTGTTTGGCTTTTTGTTTTTATCTTCAAATCACGTTTTAAAATTTATCAACCACTAAGGCAATTTGCAGAAACTTATTGACGAGAGGAACAACGAACTGCTAACATGGGGTTTTGCTATATTGGAGCGGACGTTTTTTAAATTCCCCAACATCTCAAAACCCTGAACGCTAACGGTCATTGTAACGAACGACACCACAGGCCAAAATGATGATATATATTTGCATATAAAAACTTAAATATAAAAGCTATGGTGACGAACATCTCGACAAAAAGGTTGGTACATCTCGACAAAACCCGAATTTGTTAATCAGTGGCAATGCGGAAGTGAATTATTGAAGGACTGGATAATTGGCAACGACATTAGGTTCAAAACAGACGGGCGAGGCAAAATATTTGAACAATGGGAAAAGGTTTTGCACATTCGACAAAACAAATTAATAAAGTACAACTTATTTGCACCGCGACCTGACGTAGAAGACAAACCAGAAAATGATTTTATTATGAGTTATGTTTTGACAGCAAACAACGATAAAACAAAACTTGAAATTATACAAACGACAACAGGCTTGGAGCAGTTCAAGAAGAGTCACAAGGTGAAGAAAATCAAATATTGAAAATACTTAAAGACATTGCAGAAAGCAGCTGACAGAGAAACAGCGAACCGCAAACACGGGTTTTGCGTCAGTACTCGGACGGTGCGAACGGGAACATTTAAGCGATAAATAAACCTTGGTGCTGGCAGACAGTTTTCGGTTTTAAAACCCACCAACACAAAGCCCGAAACCGATTCATCCTTACCTGAGGCTGCGCAATGGACAAGAAGAAATTGAATGTCCGTCTGAAGAATTAAAGAACATCCTCGACAGAACACTTGGAGGGCCATTATTTCAGGAGCAGGCGATGGAAATTGCTGTCTTGGCAGCAGGCTTGACGCCTGCCGAAGCGAACAACAACTGGCGCGTCTGGGTGTAACGCCAGTCACAAATTTAGAAAAAATGAAAAACGGCGACGCCATCAATGTAGCCGGGCTGATAACAGTTCGGCGAAGACCGGATACAGTAAAGGGTACTCTTCATTACTATTGAGGATGAGGGCGGTTTCGCCAATCTCGTACTTTGGGGATCAGTATTCGAAAAATATCGCAAAGAGGTGATCAAGGTGCCTTTGATTACGGTAGCAGGAAAATATTAAATAGAAGGCGAGGTTATTAATGTCATTGTGAAACGCTGCTTCAATCTTTCGCAGTTGCTTCGCGGCATGTCGGCGTAAAGCAACTTTGAGTCAGCAGTTTCGACTTTATCGCGGTCTGATGAAAAGAAAAGTGCTGAAGAAATTTTTTACAAAGGACGGAATTTTAAGTGATTCCGGTTTCTTTACAATTGAAGGTTACTTAGAAATTACTTCAACTTCCGAAAGTATTGCAACAATATCGTTGACCACATTGGAACTCTTCTCAGATCGTCCCGCATGGACATAATCTTTAATCGAAAGTTCGATCAGATGTTTATAGATCACTTCCGTATTGTGACCCGAATGTGCGACAAAAGTAATCCGCCTCATCTCCGCCATAATTGCAATGTAAATTTTTCCGACGTTCATTTTTTCGGTTTCGGCCAATAGTTGCTTCAGCAAGGCGATAAGGGTCGTAGGTTTTGCAGTTTCCATGAATTAATATGTTAATTGCACAAACCTAACGAAAAAGAATCATTTCACAAAAACAAACAAAATTCACCAAAAAAAAGAGCTTCAAATGAGGCTCTTTATCTTGTAGTGTTCTTTCAATTATTTTCCTTTGTTGGCTTCCGCGATGTATTTTTCGAGTGCCATGGTCATGGAGGGGGTTTCAGGAGTCGGCGCCAAAATGTCGATACGCAATCCGTGTTCTAATGCTTCCTTTTGGGTCGTACTGCCAAATACGGCAATCCGGGTGTTGTTCTGTTGAAAATCCGGAAAGTTCATGAACAAAGATTTGATTCCCGTTGGACTAAAGAAAGCCAATATATCATAATAGACATCGGCCAAATCAGATAAATCACTCATGACCGTTTTGTAGAAAGTCGCTTGAGTCCAATTGACTTTAAGATTGTTTAAAGTCTGTGGCGCATCGGCATTCAATTGATCTGATGCGGGCAATAAGAATTTCTCCTCTTTGTATTTTTTGATTAACGGCGACATGTCTACAAAATCTTTTTGCCCCACATAGATTTTGCGTTTTCTATACACTACATATTTCTGTAAATAGAATGCCACAGCTTCTGACTGGCAAAAATATTTTAATCCTTCTGGCACTTTATAACGCATCTCTTCCGCTACTCTGAAAAAATGATCGACAGAATTTTTACTTGTTAAAATAATGGCGGTATAATTGTTAAGGTCAATTTTCTGTAGCCGAACATCTTTGGCACCAACGCCTTCAACGTGTATGAATGGTCTGAAATCAACTTTTACTTTATGCTTTTGTTGCAGCTCAAAGTACGGCGAATTCTCTACTTTAGGCTCAGGCTGCGACACCAAAATTGTTTTCACTTTCATATTAGAAATTTTCTATAGGCTAACTTTTTGTAAACCAGTAATACATAAAATAGTAAGGCGCTATTTCAAGTGCGCAAAGATATAAAATAAAATAAAACAACTTGCCAAACAGTAAATTTTGATAATTCTTCAATGAAATCAAATATGTTAACATATTTACTATTAAAATGATAGCAATAAACAAAAAAATTAAATTTTTTGAGATATAATTGGTGTAAAAAAGAACAATGTCTATCGGCAGAATCAGCAAACTAATGTAAGTGCGGTAACTCACTTTCTGCAGATTGAATTGCTCTACGAATTCTTCCATGTTAAAGGAAGTTGCGATAATTTTTTCGACAATAAATTTGGAAAGAATAAAAACCGCGAGAAAGGTGATAATCTGTATGAAAAGCACCCAATCGGTCTTAGAGGCATAGCCGAAATAGGCCAATAATAATTGTATAAAAAAGGCTAGCGAAATCAATTGAACGATGAATAAAGCGACGGTAAAACCGCTCCTTAAATGACCGCTGTCACGGTAAACTTTGATATATTTGTCAGAAACAATAAGCCGCAGGTAATCGCTGAATCTATTTTCAAAAACCGATTTGGTAACTGCCACCAATACCAATGCTACAACGAATAAAATGGTCGCCCAGTCGCGGGTTGGCATTATTCTCGGATGAAGTATACTATCAATCATAACGCTGCAAAATTAGTAAAATTTTATCGCAATATCGACCGTTATTTTTTACGCCACGTTTGCTTTATTATTATATTATTGTGATGCAGCTGCTTTAAAAAGTTTATTTTTGCTTCAAAACTGAAACCTTTACTATGAGCGACGGTGTTGTGATTATTCCTACCTACAACGAGATTGAAAATATTGAAAGTATTGTACGGGCGATATTTTCGCTCCACAGACCGTTCGACATTCTTATTGTCGATGACAACTCACCAGATCATACCGCCGACAAGGTTATCGCGTTGCAAAGCGAATTTAAAAATCGCCTTTTTTTAGAAAAAAGAGAGAAGAAAGCTGGTTTGGGAACGGCCTATGTTCACGGTTTTAAATGGGCATTGGCAAGGACATACCAATATATTTTTGAAATGGATGCTGATTTTTCTCACAATCCCCAAGATTTGGAAAAATTATACAATGCCTGTCATTTTGAAAGTGGCGACTTAGCCATTGGTTCTCGGTATGTCACCGGAGTCAATGTAGTCAATTGGCCACTGAGTCGCGTTTTGATGTCGTATTTCGCATCTGTTTATGTTAAGATGATTACCGGAATGAAGATCCACGATGCCACGGCGGGATTTATTTGTTACAAACGAAATGTGTTGGAAAGCATTAATCTGGATCAAATCAAATTTATCGGCTATGCGTTTCAAATCGAAATGAAATACAGGGCTTTTTCCAGAAATTTCAAAATTGTAGAAGTGCCTATTATTTTTACAGACCGTACCAGAGGAGAATCAAAAATGAGCAATTTGATTATCAAAGAAGCTGTTTTCGGGGTGATCTCCCTAAAAATGAGAAAAATATTTAACCGATTGTAAGAAGCGACAACATGAATAGGGTTTTAATTAGGAATGCGAAAATAGTCAATGAAGGAATTATTTTTGAAGGCGATGTTTTAATAGAAGATGAGTTGATCGTTGAAATCGCCGATAGCATTAGTGTAAAATCATCTACGACCAAAATCATCGATGCCGAGGGAAGTTTTTTGATTCCCGGTGCCATCGATGACCAGGTGCTTTTTAGAGAACCAGGATTAACGCACAAAGGCGATATTGCCTCAGAGTCAAGAGCTGCGGTCGCTGGCGGAATCACTTCTTTTATTGAACAACCCAATACAATTCCCAATGCCATCACCCAAGAAATTTTAGAACAAAAATATCAGATTGCATCACAAGATTCCTATGCCAACTACTCATTTATGATGGGGGTTACCAATAATAATTTGGAGGAAGTCTTAAAGACAAATCCCAAAAATGTGGCGGGCATCAAAATATTTTTAGGATCATCCACCGGCAATATGTTGGTGGATAACGAAACTGTTTTGGAAAAGATATTTTCGGCTACTCCCATGCTGATTGCTGTTCATTGCGAAGATGAGCAAACCATTCACGATAATCTCGAAGAATACAAAAATCAATTTGGTGAAAATGTGCCGATTCAGGTACACCATTTAATCCGAAGTACGACAGCATGTTATCTTTCAAGTTCAAAAATAGTAGCGTTGGCTAAAAAAACAGGAGCACGACTGCATGTTTTTCATCTTTCAACTGCTAGGGAAATGGAATTATTTTCAAATAAAGTGCCGTTAAAAGACAAAAAAATAACTGCCGAAGTTTGCATTCATCATCTTTGGTTTACCAATGAAGATTACGATACGAAGGGCAATCTGATCAAATGGAATCCAGCTATTAAAACTGCTGAAGATAGAAAAGCGTTGTGGGAAGCGCTAAATGATGACCGTATCGATGTTATAGCCACTGATCATGCACCACACACTTTAGCAGAAAAAAAGCAATCGTATTTGAAAGCACCTGCCGGCGGACCTTTGGTGCAACATGCCGTGGTGGCCATGTTTGAAGCGTTCCATCAAGGAAAAATATCGGTCGAAAAAATTGTAGAAAAAATGGCACACAATCCGGCCATCGTCTTCAAGATTGAAAAAAGAGGCTTTATAAAAGTAGGTTTTTATGCTGACTTGGTCATCGTCAATCCGGGTTTGCCTTGGAGCGTAAGTAAAGAAAATATACTATATAAATGTGGTTGGTCTCCTTTTGAAGGTTTTACGTTTAAATCGCGAATTACCCATACTTTTGTCAACGGACAATTGGTTTATAATAACTTTAAAGTAAAGGAAATCCGCTGTGGAAAACGATTGTTGTTTGACCGATAATTATTAAAAATATGAAAAAAGCAATAATTTTTTTTAGCTTGTTGTTGCTACTAACCAATTGTAAAAAGGAAGTTGTAGAAAAACCAAAAAAACTAATTGAGGAAGATAAAATGGTCAACATCATTTATGATTTAACCTTGCTTGAAGCCATAAAAGCACAGAATAGTCCTATTGAAAACAAGCAGCGTACCAATCCAAAAAATTATATTTATAAAAAATACAACATCGACAGCCTTCAGTTTGCCCAAAGCAATCGTTACTATGCTTCAGCAATCGCCAACTATAAAAAAATGTACGAGAAAGTAAATCAAAGAATTGTCGCTGAACAAAAACTGGCCGACTCAATGGCGAAAAAAAGCATCGGTAAAAAAGCATTACCGTCAACGGCCGTTGATTCTGGCGCGCCGCAAGTACCTTAAATTATTTTCGTTTAGGATAAAAAGCGGCCGTGGCCATGATCGTGTTGGCTATATTTTCGAATGTGAAATTTAAAACCGTTTTTACCTTTTGATTTGTGCAGTGGTTGGTTTTGTGTAAAGATTGTGCCCAATGTTTACTTAAACTTCTTTTCGTTTGAAAAACAACTGATGACAGCCAATCAATTTTCCAGGCCAAAGCGGTCATCCAGGGCTTGGCATAGCTAGTGGGAGGTGTAACATTTAGTGCCTCCGCAATTTTAACCAACAGTTTATCAAATGGAATTGTTTCTGCCACGGCTATAAAGCGTTCACCCTGAAATGTACTTTTCATTAATTGCACCATTATTTTCACCACATCATTTATTGCAATAAATCCGGTAGCGCCTTTAGTGTAAAAGTGCAAACCCTGGTTCACTTTTGAAAAAATAGCGCCGCTGCCTGTTTTCCAAAATCCGGGTCCTAAAATCACGCCTGGATTCACAATTACGATGGCCAATCCTTCTTGCTGACCACGCCAAATTTCCATTTCTGCGCCATATTTTGAAATCGCATAATCGCTGTGTTCGATTTCGGGATTCCATTCTGTTGCTTCGGTAATTAGCACTTCATTGGGCTTTAAATCACCAAGGGCTGCAATAGAACTCACGTAACAGAGTTTTTTAATCTCGAAATCAAGACAAAAATTAACGATATTCGCGGTGCCTTCAATATTGGTTTTCCGAAGGTGCTTTTCATCGGCAGGATCGAGTGAAATTAGGCCGGCACAGTGATAAACGAAGGCAATATTTTTAAACGCAGCGGCTAGTGTCGGCACTTCATTAATGTCGGCCAAAACCCAGTCGATTTTATCAAATAAATGATCTTTCTGATATAGCCTAAAAAGCGATTTTGTTTTTTGAATGGATTCGGAATTTCTGTAAATGGCCCGCACCGCTTCGTCATTTTCTAACAAATGCAAGACCAAATGAGATCCGACCAAACCTGTTGCTCCTGTTACTAAAACCATGGCGCAAAGATAATTAGATTATGTCGTGGATTTGTTGACCGGAGCAGTGTATTTTTAAGGAATCAATTTTCAAATTGTGCAATTAAAGTTATCTTTGTCGACACCTGGCCCCAAAAAAGTCAACCACTACTACAAATAGCATCCAACAAATGAAGAATATTATTGCAGAATTACAATGGCGCGGATTAGTTCACGATATGATGCCCGGAACTGAGGAGCAGCTGCTTAAAGAAATGACGGTGACCTACATCGGATTTGATCCTACGTCAGATTCGCTGCATATTGGAAGTTTGGTTCCGATTATATTGCTCGTGCATTTGGAGCAATTCGGGCACAAGCCCATTGCTTTAGTTGGCGGCGCTACAGGGATGATTGGAGACCCATCGGGAAAATCTGATGAGCGTAATTTATTGGATGAAGCGACATTGAATTATAACGTGGCCGGAATCAAAAGGGTGCTTTCACGGTTTTTAGATTTCGATTCGATCAAAATTAATGCACCGCTGTTGGTCAATAATTACGATTGGATGAAGACGTTTACGTTTATCGATTTCGCGCGCGAAGTTGGAAAACGCATTACCGTCAATTATATGATGGCCAAAGATTCTGTAAAAAAACGATTGTCTGGCGATGGCGAAGGCATGTCGTTTACCGAATTTACCTATCAATTAATACAGGGTTATGATTTTTACCATCTGCACAAACACTATAACTGCCTTTTGCAAATGGGCGGAAGCGATCAGTGGGGGAATATAACGACGGGAACAGAGTTGGTTCGCCGGATGAATCCCAATGAGGAAGCCAAAGCTTTTGCGATGACCTGTCCGCTGATTACCAAAGCCGACGGTTCAAAATTTGGCAAATCGGAAGGCGGAAACGTCTGGCTCAATTCAGACAAAACGTCTGTTTACAAATTTTACCAATTTTGGCTCAATACAACCGACGTCGATGCAGAGAAATACATTCGAATTTTTACTTTTTTTGAAAAGAAAATCATAGAGAATTTGATCGAAGAGCATAAGGCTGCCCCGCATTTGCGGATATTGCAAAGACAATTGGCGGAAGCCGTGACTACCTTTGTTCATTCAAAAGCAGATTTAGATAAAGCCATTCAGGCTTCGGCTATATTATTTGGCAATGCGACGTCAGACGATTTAAAACAACTCGATGAAACCACCTTTTTGGAAGTTTTTGAAGGTGTACCCCAAGCAGCAATCGCAAGACATGATCTGGAACTGGGTATGGATATCGTTTCTATTCTCAATCAAAAATCAGGTTTTCTAAAATCAAACGGCGAAGCAAGACGTGCATTGACAGAAAATTCGATTGCGGTAAACAAAGAAAAAGTTACCGAGCAATTTGTGTTAATGCCAAAAGATTTGATCAACAATCAGTTTGTACTATTGCAGCGTGGCAAAAAGAGTTATTTTGTGTTGCGCGTTGTCTAAATCAAAGCACCATTAAGTTGCAACCGCGAATATCAGAATTGTCAAAACGGCCCAATACTTCAAAAGAGTTATTGGATTGTTTTTTGCCCAAATCCTGGGTAGCAATAAAAGCGCACGAATAAGCATTGGCCAAATCAATCACATTGATGCCGCCAGTTTTTCCATCGGCAATATAAGTCAGTGCATCTTCGGTATCGCGAATTAAAACATGCATCCACGGTGGGCATTCAAAAATACCCTTGCCAAAAGAATAGGCTTGCGATAACAGTTCCGTCATACCATATTCTGAGTGAATGAACGAAACGCCAAAGCCTTTACATAGTTTTTGGTGCATTTCTTCACGAATCATTTCTTTGCGTTTTCCTTTCATGCCGCCGGTTTCCATCACGATCGTGTTTTTTAATTGTAAGGTTTGCAGCTCTATTAAATCCAATAGCGCATAGGTCACACCTATAAGAATGACGTTTTGACCTGAATTGTCGAGTCTAACTAGTTTTTCAATAAGCACGTCATATTGGTCGAGGTAGAATCCGCTGTCGCGGTTGTTGGAGATTGAAATCAAATCTTTCACCATGTAAATTAGTGAAGATCCTGCTCTCTCAAGGTAAGACGGTAGCAGAGCGAGTATCACATAATCTTCAATATTTCCGTAAGATAGGGAGAAGGCTTTGCGATAACTTTCTTCATACAGCGAAATATCGGTAACGTGATGTTGGCTTGTTAGGAGTCCGGTAGTGCCGCTGCTGGTAAACGTTTCTTGACTGGTATTTTCTCCTGACACCAACTTGTGACTTTTAAAAAACTGTATCGGTAAAAAAGGAATTTGCGCTAGCGATTTTACGCTTTCTTTTTCAATTTTCAGATGCTTGCAAAAGGTATGATAGACTATATTGTTATCATACTGGAACCGAAACACTTTAAGCGCTGCCTTTTCAAATTGTTTTTGGTTGGAAATAGCAAATATATCAGCGGGTAGTTTCAACAATTTTTTTTACAAAAGTAATGAAATAAAAAACCCCAACTTTACAATTGGGGTTTTTCAGAAGTTATTAAAATACTTAATTATCTGATCACTAATTTTCTTGTGGCCGTCTTTCCTTCTTCAGTAATTTTCACCATATAAATTCCACTACTTAAAGCAGCAACATTTAATGGTTGATTGGTAACAATAGTTTTGATTACTTGTTTTCCTAATAAATCGTAAACTACAACTTGTTTACTTTCGCTGCTATCTGAAGTGATGTAAAGGTTTCCATTTACAACTGGGTTTGGATATACTTTTAGTCCAGAGATTGAATTTTGTTTAACACCTAATATTCCACTAGAGAAAGTAACATTGTCTATTCTCCATGTCCCACCAGGACCATAAACTGATGGTGTCGGGGTACCCAGGTAACCTACAGCTGAATAATCTGCTCCAGCTGGATCAAAAATAGAAACGATTTTAAATTTAAAATTTGCATTGTTGCCAGCACCAACCGGAAAAGTCAATATAACCATTGGTGTGGCTGCAAAAGCATTTGTCAAAACGCCGGAGTTGTTGCCGAATACAATCCAATTTGTTCCATCAATTGAATACTCATATTGTTGAAATCTGGAAGATGTATTGGAACCTCTTGGATCGAAAGTAATATTTATTGGATCTGCAAAGCCTGCTGTGCTAGAGGCAAACTGATAGCCTGCTGTTCCAGATGCAGTTGTAGTTGCTGGAAAAGTTTTTATACTATAGGCTTTTCCTGTAGCAGGATTTCCCGCAGGCATTACTGCTGGAGTTCCGGATGTATTATCCACAACGCCTCCAATCAGAGTAAAAAGGCCGCTGCCTGTAGTCGGTAACATTGCGGTAGCAGGATCTGGAGCATCAAAGTTCCATTGAGAAATTGTAGTCTGCGCGTTGATGGTGAAAGCAAAAGCTAGAAATAGTAAAGTGTAAAGTTTTTTCATTTTTTGATTATTTATAGTTTGAGGTGTAAAGATAGAAAGTATTTTGGATGTCGTAAACAATTTAAATGTGAAAAAAACATTAAATTAAGATGCAAGAAAAAAAACCAACTATCTGACAATCAATTTTCTGGTTGCAGTAGCATCGCCTTCATGAATTTTAATAATATAAACTCCAGGGGAAAGACTCGAAATATTGAGTTCTTTTGCGTTCAAAACAACCTGCAGTACCTTTTTTCCCAACACGTCAAATATGGTGACTTCTTTGTCTAAAGAAGATTTCGAAGTAATAAAAATTTTACCGTTGTTTACTGGATTTGGATAAAAACTAAGGCCCTCAATAGAAGTGTCTTGCGTTCTAGGTTGTTGCCTGTTGTCTTGTGCGGTGGCGCTCAAGAAAAACAAACAAAACAGCAAGGCAATATAAAAGTAGTTTTTTGTCATTTTTAATATTGAAAGGGTAAAGGTATAAATTTTATTTGAAAAATAAAGTTAAAAAAACACCTCTGCTGACAGAGGTGTTTGAAGATATGCTGTTGTTTAAAATAATGGCGCTTAATTAAGAAGGTTGGTTCCGCTTACATTAGCCCAAGCACCAGTTGTTAAAGAAGCACCGGTTGCGGTTGTACTTGTTGTGAAATTGCCTGTAGGAAAAGTAACAATCACTCCGGCAGCACCAACCGGTACAATTTGCGCAGTATTGGTTACTTTCACATTAAATAATTTCAATTTTCCGCCAACTACTTGATTCAAGTTGGTAGCGTTATCCTGAATTTTTACAACAGCTCCTTCGTAAATTGTAGTCCCTACAGTATAAGATCCGTAACCGTCAACAACGATATTGCTATATTCGCCATTTCCTTCTTTTTTGAATTGGAAAGCATCTACCTGAACATCTGTATCGGCCTCTGGTGTAGTTCCTGCTGCTCTTTTCAATGTAATGTTGGTTACCTTAGGGCCAAAAGCGTTGTTGTTGTTTGACGCTTCTACTTCCATTCCGAAGTTTCCTTTTCCAGTTTGGTAGGCATACCAATTGGTGTTATTTTGTCCTTTCCAGCCATCTTGCCAGTCAAAGGCGTCATCATAGTTTCCGTAAGAAATTAAATTTGATGCGCTTACTGTTCCTCCAAAAAACTCATATCCATCATCAGCACCTTTGTAAGCCACTAGATGATCCAAAGTAGTTCCTGAGCCGCAAGAATAAAAAGTAAAAGCATTATTTTCTTTTTGACCATCGGCCAATTTAGCACCGGCATATTCAACCCTTACATAGCTCAAAGAACCCCCATTGTGAGCAGCATTTGTGCCGCCATAGATTTGTACATTTCCATCTTCAGATTGTGCAGTTGGCGCTCCTGCTGCTGCGGTTATTGGCGCATCACCATACATAATAATGCCTCCCCATGATCCTGGTACTTTTGAAATTTCTGTAAATACTACCGGAGAATCTGCCGTTCCGTTGATAATTAATTTTCCGCCATTTAAAACCACCAAAGCATTATCGCCATCGGCTTTGTCACAAGTAATTGTTGACCCGGCATCAAATGTTAGGGTTATTCCTGGGTTTACTTTTACAATTCCGCTCAACGTATAATTGCCGTAAGCATAGGTTGTATTTGCTGTAATCTCTCCTGTAATTTCACCAACCTGAGGAACGATTGGAGTTACCGTGTTGTCGCTGCTTGAACACGAATTCAAAAATAAGCCAGACAGAATGGCTAATGCAAAAAATTTAGTTTTCATAATAGATTTGTTTTAATTTAATTGTTGTATTTAAATAATAGTTATTGATTAAAAAGTATAACTCAGGTTTAAAGACAAACCAATCCCTCTCTTGTAATCCTGGATGGTTTTGCTGTCGTAAATTGGCGTGAAATTGTCATCGCCCAACACAAATTTTTCTTTAGGGTTTAATAAATTATCAGCAGAAAATTTTAAGTTCCACTGCTCTCCCAGTTTATTGTTCCAAACAAAGTCTAATTTATGTACCGGCAGTTCGTAGATATGGTCAAGTTTGTTTGTTCCTACGCTATAAATTCGTTTGCCAAATACGCTGTAGATTAATGAAATGGTATTGTTCCATTTTTTATTGAAGTCAAATTGGTATTTTAAATCAGAATTGACGATCCATTTGGAAGCGCCTTGTAACGCTCTTTCGGGATGGGTTTCAATTGATTTTTCGTATTTTCCGGCCACGTCATTAAAAATGGAATCTTTTACTTTTACTTGGGTTTGCATAATCGAAGTGTTGAATCCAAATGAGAAGTCGGCTAAATTTTCGTGAATTCTTTTTAATTCGAGTATCATCTCCAATTCAACACCATACAGGTTGGCATAGTTAGAATTTAAGAACGTTGTAATTTGTCCGCCGGCATCTGCCTTGTAAGTTCTTTCAATTGGGTTGGTCAATCGTTTTCCAAAAGCACCAATGACCAATAACTCTTTGGCTGTAGGGAAGAGTTCGTATTTCAAATCTACATTTAGGTTGTCGCTGTTGACCAAAACCGGATTGCCTTGTTGGCTGGTTTTATCAGCATTCACAATAGTGATTGGCAACACTTCCATCAATATCGGCTTGGTGTAGGTTTGAGATGCGGCAAAACGAAAATTGCTTTTTTCATTTAACGCATACTTTACATTCAACGAAGGCAGAATGTATACTTTATCAATGCTTTTTTTCTTAAGTGGATCGCTAAATTTACCATTGTATTTGTATTGAATTTCGCGATTGTATTTCTCAGCTCTTACGCCCCCACTTATTTCGAGAGCATTAAATTTCAACAATAAATTAGCATAACCTGCATTGGTGTATTCGTTTAATTTTGTTTTGTAGGAAGCATTGGATCCTTCGGCATAATAAATCGAGTTGTTGTCGAAATCGCTATTAATTCTTCCGTCCACACTATTTAAAGGTACTTCAAATGATCCCGGACTGGTAACATTGGTGTTTTCCTTAATGTAAACAAAACGATAAGAAGTCTCTGCTTTATTGCCGTTGCCATTGTAACCAACAGACAGTTTGTTGCTTTTTTCAGCGCCAAATTTCCAGTTGTATTCTAATAAATCAGAATAAAAATAGTCGCCGTTAATATCTAAATATTGTTTGATAAAACTATTGGCACCATAATTTGTTATTATATCTGAATTGCTTTGGGGAGCACCACTAAAGAATTTCCGATCCGGAATGTGAAAAGAAGTTTTCGCAAATGATCCGCCCGCTTTTAGGGTATGGTTTTTATTTTCGGTTAAGGCATAATCTCCAAAAATTTGCCCATTCAAATAATTAGATTCTTCGAACTGATTGGTACGGATTACTTTATACGTGTCGTTCAAATCCGTTGTGCCATATTGATCCAGTATTAAACTTTCGGCAGAACGCAAATACATGGTATTAAAAGAAATGTTCGCCCGATTGGTCTTATAATTAAATCCGATTAATGAGGAAGTCGAAGTTTTATACTTGTTCTCAATTCCAAGCAAATTGTTGTCAAATTCGCCATTGCTGTTGATGGTGTTGTTGGCGCCTTTTCTGACATCATAACTGTTGTTAAAGTTCAAGGAGAATAAATAAGATATTTTACGGTCTCTTGACAAATCAAATCTTTCAGAGTGTAAAAATCCGATACTGGAGTTTAGCGGACTTGAAGTTTCATCAACATCCCAGCCATTGTTGTTTTCAGTTTTCGATTGCGCCGCAGTCAGGCTTTTGTTCGAAGGCACTGTTCCATAAATTCCAGGAAGCTCACGATCATTGCCTAAAAGGCCGAAAAAGCCCTTCGTAGTATTGGCATCTTTGGAGATTTGAAAACGACTCAAATTATTGCTGGTCGCATAACCAGTACCAATGCTGATTTTCGTTACACTTTTACCACTCAAAGACGTCGCGATATTAAAAGTTCCTCCAGAAAAGTCACCTGAAATGTCTGGATTAAAGGTTTTATAGACTTCGATAACACTAACAATATCGGTGGGAAACAAATCGAGTGGGATGATCTTTTTAAACGGATTATTGGTCGGCGCTGCCAAATCGTTAATTAATAAATTGTTGTAACGGTCTTCTAAACCCCGTACAAACAAACCTCTAGATCCTACTTTGGTGATACCGGTAATTTTGGTTAAACCTTCCTCAACATCACTGACCCCCTTGCGCGACAACTCTTGCGCACCTATGCTTTGCTTAATGACGACTGCTTTCTTTTGATCCAGTAATAAGGCGGTTTCTTTTTCTCGTCCGCCAGCGCTTTTAACAACAACATCTTCGAGTTTGTAGCTTCCGGAACCCAGACTTTTACTAATAGTAAGGTTTTCACCAGCGGCAATCGAAAAAGGAACTTCTACATTTTCGTAACCTAAAAAACTAAAGACGATGGTATAATTTCCGGGGTCTACAGTCAGCGTATATTTTCCATTCTCATCAGTAGTGGTTCCTCGGGTAGAGCCCTTTATCACAGCATTAGCAAATGGCAAAGTACTATTGTTGGCCTCTTTGTCGGTAAGAACACCGGATATTGTACCTTTGGTCTGCGCCAGGATTACGGAACTAATAAAAAGTGTAAACAATAAAAATTTCAATTTCATTTTCATTATGGGCATATTTTATTTTGGGGCAAAGTAACGGCGAGGTTGTAAAGTTGATGTTACTGACTTGTTACCTTTTTGTTTTCTAATGATTACCGAATTGTTAAGATATTAAATTACGGTTAAGCGGTTTTGCCATATTGTTTTATATTTACATTTACAAGCGCAACACACAACATTTGCTATTATGAAGAAAAAAGACATCAAGATTTTATTGGTAGACGACGAGCAGGATATCTTGGAAATAGTAGGATACAATCTAGCACAGGAAGGCTATCAAATTGTTACGGCAAACAATGGTAAGGAGGCGATCGCGAAAGCAAAAAAAGAAATTCCGAATCTGATTATCATGGATGTTATGATGCCTGAAATGGATGGTATGGAAGCGTGTGAAAACATCCGGAAATTGCCCGAATTGGCCAATGTAATTATTACTTTTCTAACCGCAAGAAGCGAAGATTATTCTCAGGTCGCCGGTTTTGACGCTGGTGCCGACGATTACATTACCAAACCCATCAAACCCAAATTACTGGTTAGTAAGGTGAAAGCCCTTTTGCGTCGACTCAAAGATGACGAGACCAAAAACTCCGAAACCTTAAACGTGGGCGGCATTGAAATCAATCGAGAAGAATATAAAATTATTAAAGAAGAGGTAGAGATTATATTGCCACGCAAAGAATTTGAATTGTTTTATCTTTTGGCTTCCAAACCTGGCAAAGTGTTTAAGAGAGAAGAAATTCTTGATAAAGTGTGGGGGAATGAGGTAATTGTTGGCGGACGAACCATCGATGTACACATTAGAAAGTTACGAGAAAAAATTGGAGATGATTTTTTTAAAACCATCAAAGGAGTAGGCTATAAGTTTGAAGTATAAATGGCAATAAATTTTAAAAAGACCTATAGATTTGCTGTCAAATCAGCATCATATATTACCCTTTTTTCAACAGGATTAGTGGCGGCATTAACTTGGTTTTTTTTTGAATTTTCACTGGCTTTCTGTTTGCTTTTTGCTGTTTCCATTGCTGCATTTTCGTTCTTTGTTTTGCAATATCGCGTAGAACATTTTATTTACAGAAGGGTTAAAAAGATTTATGACGATGTGTCGCTTCTTGAATCAACCTCCTTTCGAAACCAGCCCATTACCACAGATATGGCCACCTTAACTCGAGAAGTTAAGAAATTTGCCACCGATAAAAAGTTAGAAATTGAAATGCTTAAAGTGCGTGAAGAATACCGCCGAGAATTTCTAGGCAATGTTTCGCACGAACTGAAAACCCCACTTTTTACGGTTCAAGGTTACCTTTCTACTCTCTTAGACGGTGCTATGAACGACAAATCCATTAGAAAAAAATATCTCGAGCGTGCAGAAAAAGGAGTAGAGCGGCTCATTTATATTGTTCAAGATTTAGACATGATTTCTAAACTCGAAATCGGAGATCTGAATTTGGACATTATCAAGTTTGATATTGTAAAGCTTGTACAAAACGTTTTCGATCTGCTCGAAATGGAAGCATCCAAAAAAGACATCTTGTTGCTTTTCGACATGAAATACAACAAACCCATCATGGTAGAAGGCGATCGCGAAAAAATTGAACAGGTTGTCATTAATTTGATCGTCAATTCAATTAAATATGGTAAAGAAAAAGGCTCTACCGAAGTAAGCATAGAAAGCCTTACAGAAAATAAAATCATACTGCGGATCACAGACAACGGCGAAGGCATTGAAAAACAAAACATCTCTAGACTATTTGAGCGCTTTTACCGCGTGGATAAAAGTGGCGCAAGAAGCCAAGGAGGTTCTGGGCTAGGACTGTCTATAGTCAAGCACATCATCGAGGCGCATGATGAAAAAATTTATGTCGAAAGCCGATTTGCAAAAGGATCCGAGTTTTCATTCACTCTCGAAAAGGCAAAATAAATTTTTCCATTGGATTTGGTTTTCTCTCACTGGCAATCCTTTGTAAATGTCGGTTTCCAATAAATTCTCCATTTTAAAATCTTCTTGTCGCGCATACGAAAAGAAGCCATCTCGCTTCAATTTTTTAGCCAAGTATTCTTGTTCATACTGGCCCGGAGTCGGAATAAAAAAAGCTTTCTTTCCGAGCTTTGCCAAATCCATGATCGTGGTGTAACCCGAACGACAAAGCACTACTTCGCTTTCATTGAAAGTTTTTTCAAGTTGTTCGGTGTTCATAAAATTATAGTATGTGAACTGTTGCATTTGCTCCATTTTTTGTTTGCTCTCAACGTTGCCACTGATAAAAATCACGCGTCCTTTGTAGCTTGAAAGCAATGCTCTCAGTTTGTTGTCTAAAATGCTGCGCTGCGGTTCAGGGCCTGAAAGAATTACCATTAAATCGTATTGAATGGGCAGTTTAAAAGATTCAAAACGGCTTAGCGGACCAATGTATTTTATTTTGAAATTCGGATTTCTTAAGTGTCCCAGTTTGCCAGATAAATTTTGTTTTTCCTCCCAGTCCGGAACCCAACATTCATCGTATCTTTTGATGATATGCTGGTGCAGTTTACTTGAGATCCAAGTGGTGTAACCTGTTAAAACATTCAATTGGTGCGTGATAAAAACCGAATGTACTTTCTTGCTAAAGACACCCAAGCGATTGTCAGAAATAATTCCAATCAGGCCGTGTTCTTTGACCCAGTTTTTGACAATCTTTTTTTCTTCCAAAATGGATGCTACTATCTTGGGCATGTTTTTCAACATTTTCCATTTAAAATTGGCGCCTTTTTTTGCATACTCAATTTCGTAGGAAGGCAATGTTAATGCTTTTAAATGCGGAAATTCTTTGCGCAGCATGTCAAGGGCCATCCCATCTGAAGCCAGAATTGGGCTAAACCCAAACTCTTCCAGCGCTTTTACGATCGGAATACAACGCGTGGCATGTCCTAAACCCCAATTTAAAGGAGCGACCAGAATATTTTTGTTTGAAGAATCCAAAATTATTTTTAAGTAATCGTTAGCATTTGTAACCCGCAAGATAAAAACAATTCTGGTCTGTAATATTTCCTTAATTTTGCCAAAACATCAAATTAAATCGTGGGAAGTAAAAATAAGTTAAAAAGATTTAAAGAAAACGAAACTTTCGAGAACGTTTTTCAACCATCAAGAGAAGAAGTCGCCGCAGGAGATTTTTCGCTTCGAGGCAAGTGGAATGCTGATTTTTTCAAAAACACCAACCCTTTAATTTTGGAACTGGGTTGCGGAAAAGGAGAATATACTGTTGGTTTGGCTGAAAAATACCCCGAAAAAAATTTTATAGGCATCGATATTAAAGGCGCAAGATTCTGGCGTGGCGCAAAAACCGCTGTAGAAGACCAATTGCATAATGTGGCTTTCATCCGCACACAAATTGAGTTGGTAGACTGCATTTTTGGTCAACACGAAGTGGATGAAATTTGGATCACCTTTCCTGATCCACAAATCAAATACAAACGCACCAAGCACCGCATGACGAATACTGAATTCTTACAATTGTATAAAAAAATTCTCAAACCTGACGGACTGGTAAATTTAAAAACCGACAGCGAATTCATGCATGGTTATACCTTAGGGTTGTTGCATGGAGAGGGTCACGAGGTACTGTACGCCAACCACAATGTTTATGTCAACGAGGGAGCTCCTAGCGAAGTTACTGAAATTCAGACGTTTTATGAAAAACAATATTTGGAAATAAACAAAGCAATTACGTATATTCGATTTAAAATAAAATAAACAAAGGTCCATCATAATGAATGTAGCCTTGCCTTTTTTTTCGGGATTTATTACAGCATCCTTTGGCATTGCGCTTCCTGGATTGATCAACATGACCGCCGCAAAGGTGAGCATGCGCGACGGTCGCGACAGGGCCATGCTCTTTATTGCTGGTGCGTTGATCATTATTTTTTTTCAGACCCTTTCAGCTATCCTATTTGCACGTTTCATCGATTCCCGTCCGGACATTATCGTGCTTTTGCGCGAAGTTGGCTTTGGTATTTTTATGCTACTCACCATTTATTTTTTATTGTTGGCCAAAAAGCCAAAAGTCAAAAAGGACGATCTCAAAATGCGCAGTAAAACCACTCGTTTTTTTTTAGGAATGTTGTTGTCGACGCTCAATTTTTTCCCCGTGCCCTACTATGTATTTATTACGATAACGTTAGCTTCGTTTAAACTCTTTTTATTTGAAAAATTCCCGATCGCCTTATTTCTGGTTGGCGTTGTCGCGGGTTCTTTCGCTGTTTTTTACTACTACATTAATTTCTTTAAAAAAATAGAAACAAAAACCGATTTCTTCGTTAGGAATATGAACCAAATTATAGGAACCATGACCGGAATTGTGGCGCTCATCACGTTGTGTAATATCATAAAATACTACTGCTAGCATGGAGCCTAACTTCTTTGAAAGGGTTTACGCGGTGGCGCGGCAAATCCCATACGGAAAAGTCACTTCCTATGGGGCTATTGCCAAGGCATTAGGTACGGGGCGTTCTGCCAGAATGGTTGGTTGGGCGATGAATGCCTCACACAATACAGAAGATATTCCTGCCCATCGGGTGGTCAACCGCCAAGGACTGCTAACGGGCAAACATCATTTTGATGGTACTAACCTGATGCAAGAATTGCTCGAAAATGAAGGAGTTAAAGTAGTCGACCACCAAATTGTCGATATGGAAAAGCACTTTTGGCAGCCTGAAATTCAATAGATTTAGAATTTAAAATTCAATAAAACGCCCGTAAACATTTTCAATTCTTTAACGATTGTTTCAGCGGAATTCCTGTTATCTTTGCAATCTGAAATCAGTCTTAATTAAGACAACGAAAAACTCATGAAATTAGATAGAAAAGAGATCTTAAAAGCTTTAGAAACAATAACGATAGCTGGCGAGGGAAAGAATATGGTAGAAAGTGGCGCCGTCGCTAACGTGGTCACCTTCGGTGATGAAGTGGTGGTAGACTTGGTGCTGCACACGCCAGCCATGCACATCAAAAAACGCGCAGAAGACGACATTCGAAAAACCATTCACGATTTGATCGCACCAGCGGTCAAAGTGAAGGTTAATATTAAAATTGAAGTGCCCGAAAAAAACCAAATCAAAGGTAAATCCATTCCCGGAATCAAAAATATCATCGCAGTGGCGTCGGGCAAAGGCGGCGTCGGAAAATCTACAGTTACCGCCAACATCGCCGTAACTTTAGCCAAAATGGGATTTTCAGTGGGTATTTTAGATGCCGATATTTACGGTCCGTCAATGCCAATTATGTTTGATGTCGAATCGGAAAAGCCAGTTTCCGTTATGGTCGATGGCAAGTCCAAAATGAAACCCATCGAAAGCTATGAAGTAAAAATACTTTCGATCGGATTTTTTACCGCTCCGAGTCAAGCCGTGATTTGGCGTGGCCCCATGGCTTCCAAAGCATTAAATCAAATGATTTTTGATGCTGACTGGGGCGAACTCGATTTTATGCTGATTGATTTGCCTCCGGGTACCGGCGATATTCATTTGTCTATCATGCAGTCGCTTCCGATAACGGGCGCTGTTGTCGTGAGTACCCCACAGGCAGTAGCCTTAGCAGATGCCAAAAAAGGGGTTTCGATGTTTCTGTCGGAGGCGATCAATGTTCCCGTTCTCGGAATTATCGAAAATATGGCCTACTTTACGCCTGAAGAATTGCCCAACAACAAATACTACCTCTTCGGAAAAGAGGGAGCCCACAATTTAGCAGAAGATTTGAACGTACCTTTTCTCGGGGAAGTACCCATCGTACAATCAATCCGGGAAGCTGGAGACTACGGTCGTCCCGCTGCATTGCAAATCGGCTCTGTGATCGAAAGCGTTTTCGAAGATATCACTCGCAAGGTAGTACAACAAACCGTCGATAGAAACGAAAATTTACCCGCCACCGAAGCCATCAAAATTACCACCATGGCGGGCTGTTCGGCAGTAAATAAGAAATAAGAGGATTGGATTTCGGGATTAAAAGATTTGAAAATCAGTTTAAAATCCGTGCATCCACAATCCAAACATCAAAAATAGCCCAATTATGACCACAGAAGAATTAACGCTCAACGTCGAAAAAGCCCTTGAAGAGATTCGTCCGTTCCTCAATTCTGACGGCGGCGACATCAAGTTGATTTCTATCGCTGATGACAAACACGTGACGGTGCGCCTCGAAGGGGCCTGCATTTCATGTAGTGTCAATCACATGACGCTCAAGGCGGGCGTTGAAACAACCATCAAGAAGTTCGCCCCACAAATCGAAACGGTTGTTAACATAGCCTAAAAGAGGCGGACGTCTTCCTTCGGGCCTGACTTTCTTTTGCTGTGCTTCACTGCGGCACTGGGTAGCTTAAAGAATTACAGGGTTTCGATCGGACGATTTCCACAGCAATCCTAATACGCGAATGGCTCATTCTAACGTTGCGCCTCAATACTGATAAATATCATCTTAAAAGCAATCCGATTTTATGAACTTTGCTAATCAATACCTCAGAATTTAGAAAATGATTCAAACAGACATACTCATCATCGGCGCAGGACCAACTGGGCTCTTTGCAGTATTTGAAGCGGGACTCTTAAAACTCAAATGCCATATTATTGACGCGCTGCCCCAAGCCGGCGGACAGCTATCTGAACTTTATCCGAAAAAACCCATTTTTGACATTCCGGGTTTTCCAGAAGTATTAGCGGGCGATTTGGTAGTCAATTTAATGGAACAAATCAAGCAGTTCCAGCCCGGATTCACTTTAGGTGAGAGAGCCGAAACCATTGAAAAATGCGATGATGGTACTTTCATCGTCACCACCGATAAAGGAACGAAACACCATGCCAACTCCATTGCGATAGCAGGTGGCTTAGGTAGTTTTGAACCGAGAAAACCATTAATTGATGATATTGCATTCTACGAAAACAAAGGCGTAAAATACTTTATTAAGAATCCGGAGAAATTCAGAGACAAACGTGTGGTCATTGCCGGAGGGGGAGACTCGGCATTGGATTGGAGTATTTTTCTTTCCGATGTTGCTGCTGAAGTAACATTAATCCATCGGCGCAACGAGTTTCGCGGCGCACTCGATTCGGTAGACAAAGTTCAAGCGCTAAAGAACGAAGGTAAAATTAAGTTAATCACACCGGCTGAGGTAGTTGGACTAAATGGAGCAGAGCATCTGGAATCGATTGACATTGAAGAAAACGGCGCGCACCGCAGTATAGCCACAGATTATTTTATACCACTTTTTGGTCTGTCTCCCAAATTGGGTCCGATAGCAAATTGGGGACTTGAAATAGAAAAAAATGCCATTAAGGTTGACAATGCATTGGATTATCAGACCAACATTCCGGGCATTTATGCTATTGGTGATGTAAATACTTACCCCGGAAAATTAAAATTAATTTTGTGCGGTTTTCACGAGGCGACCTTGATGTGTCAGAGTGTTTACCAAAGAATGAATCCCGGAAAAAAATATGTCATGAAGTACACTACTGTTTCAGGTGTAGACGGATTTGACGGAACCAGAAAGGAAGCCGAAAAGGCCGTGGTAAAATCGATTAATTAGCATGAGCAAGGACGTTTCAATACAAATTACCGACCGCGACGGAATCGTACACCAAGTGCAGGCACCAACCGATATGAACATGAACATTATGGAACTCATACGTGCTTTTGAACTTGCTCCCGAAGGAACTATCGGAATTTGCGGGGGCATGGCGATGTGCGCTTCTTGTCAATGTTATGTTTTAAATGCGTTTAATCTACCCAAAAAAGGAGAAGAGGAAGAGGCCATGTTATCGGAAGCTTTTTATGTCAAATCCAACAGTCGCTTGGGCTGTCAAATCTACATTTCAGAAGCCCTTGAGGGTCTGGCCATAGAATTGGCTCCCGAATCCTAAGAAATAATGATCAAGGGCTTTTTTATTTAAGGAGAAATAATTTGTGCCGCCACAGGCAACAGCCGTTCTACGAATCTAGTATACGCCAATTCAGAAGGATGCAACCCATCTTGTGCCACCAAATCTGGATAGTTCAACCCTTGCTCGGTAATGTCAGTAATAGAGATGAAAGTTACCGTGTTTTCGGCACAATAATTTGCTGCGAAGGCATTGTACTGTTGAATCTCAAGCGAAACGGTATCTGGATTTAAAAGGCCGTTTCCATAAGGAGTGTAGCGGTAATTTGGTATCGAAACTACAATAACATGGCTCATATCGCCTTTCGCTAAAGCGATCGCTTTAGACAATAATTCTGGAAATTCCTGTTCGTATAAGGCAAAAGGTTTGTGCTGGTATTGGTTGTTTACCCCGATCAGAAGTGTCACTAAATCGTAATTTTCACTTGGATTTTGGGCCGTTATTGCTGTTTTCAGATTTGTCGTAGTCCATCCTGTTTGGGCGATGATCGCCAAGTCAATACTTGTATTTGGAATCGTCATTTCTAATTTGCGTCTGAGCTGCTCTGGAAAACGACATGTTTCACAGACACTGGCTCCAATAGTATAACTATCTCCTAAGGCCAAGTATCTATAAGTTATAGAAGTCGGAATTGTTGGATTCTGTATATTTGGTGGCGGCAGATTATATGTGTCGTTGTCAACTGAACACGAATTCAGGAAATAGCATAACAACAACTGAAAAAGGATGATTGATTTTTTCATTTTTTGGTTTTCAGGCTAATCCGCATCAAGAAACCATTTCAGTTTTTAAGGTAAGTTGTTCCTCGATGGCATTCCACAACCCTATTCTTCTGTCCAAAGCTTCCATCGAAATTGCCTGCACTTCTGCCCATTTTTTAGCATCATCTCCACAAAGTTCCGTTATAATTTGCACAGCCATTGGACCATGTTCGTCAGCATCAAGTGCTATATGCCGTTCAAAGTAATAGACCAATTGACGTAAATCGGTGTGTGGGAAATTTTGCTGAAAAGTTTTTAAAATTTCAGTAAACATCCCTGGAATCAGATTTTCTCTTCCAAAAGTAAACGCTGCAGCAATTTTGTGTGCTTTACCTTCTTCGATCGTTCTAAAAGTGAAATCTAAAAATGCTTTAATGTTGGGGTGTAACGAACTTTTTTTAATCGACACAAAGATGTTTTGCGTACTGTTGACATCATCAAGAAATGACGCTATTTTGCTTGTATTTGCACCACAAGCTGACATTGCCTCGAGATACATCTCAAAATGACTCAAGCGATGTCCTGTTAAAGTTAAATCAGACTCTTCGGCCAAAACAATTTCATTGATTAAGTATCGGGTTTGAGCATTTTGTGTGGCAACCCAAGGTGTTGTGGTACAGGTTAGTTTGGACTGCAAAGCCTTCAAAAGCGACATAAAATCCCAAACAGCAAAAATATGGTTTTCCAAAAAAGTATGCAAATCTTCAATAGTAAGTACTTTGGAGTACAGTGGGTGGCTCAACAGCAGCAATTTTTTTGAGGCGATGCTCCGGTTAACGGCTTCTATAGTCATAACGTTATTTTTATGTAAAAGTAAAAAAGCACAACGGCTTTGAGACGTTTCTATTATTGATTTTTTAGATACACCAATAGCTGTTACTTCACTGCGGCAATTTAACTGTTCCAAAAATTATTTGTTGTTATTTCTTTTTAATAGTTCAATCAAAGCGAAAAATTGATTGGTGTTCGTGGTGTTTGAAATTAATAATTAGTAAAATTTTATTTTTAATGTTTATGCGCAGATATTTTTCACATTTAATTTAGTGCTTGTTTTAATTGTTGTTTGGTTTCTATTTTATCTTCAAATTGACCGCAAAGCTGATAAATTAAATGACTTTACAGTGACCAACCGCGTCTCTAAAAACTTTAGTACCAATATCAATAATTTTCAGTCGTTTTTACGCTGGCAGTTCAGTTATTTATTAGAAAGCTATTTCATTATAAAAGAGAAGATAACCGAAAAGATTTAATTTTTAGAATAAATCACGGAGAAAACAAACAAGATCGCCCAATTCAAATCTCAGTTTTTGGCGAATATAGGTTTGAAATTGGACCGTCCGGGAACGGTGTTATCGAAATGATAAGCCAACCTAAATCCAAAAAATGAAGCGAGCAACAAACAAATTATTTAGAAATAAGGTAGTACATCTTTGTGAGATTGTCAATATGATTCTAGAGCCTTCTAAAATGGAAATAGGTAAAATAAAATT
>JACMOK010000088.1 GCA_014378065.1 Flavobacterium sp. | reverse complement strand
GATTTCTCTTGGCCCTGGCTGAATCTCGGGAACGGTTTTGCCGATTACCCTAAATGGATTCAATGGTACGAATATACCGGAACTTTCGGCGGTTCATTATGGGTATTGGTTATTAATGCCTATGGATTTGAACTCCTTTCGGATTTGAAAGCACGCAAATCCGCCGTGTTTTTCAAGACCGTCCTTCCGAAAATAGTCTTGGGAATTGCAATTCCAATTGTACTTTCACTTTGGCTGTATGCTTCTTATGAAATTAAAGGAAAAACAAAAGAGGTTATAGTGCTTCAACCCAATGTAGATCCTTACACTGAAAAATATGACACACCTAATTTTGAAACAACAAAGGGGCTGCTGGCACAAACCGATCAAATCATTACCCCAGACACCGAATTTGTAATAGCCCCTGAAACCGTCTTGGCAGAAAGTACGCCTTTTGATCAGTTTTACAACTCTACGAGTCGGTACCTGATGATAGATTACCTACAGAAACATCCCAAAGCGCAACTGCTGTGGGGAATGGATACTTACCATTTTATATTCGATAAAAACGATATCGCACCTTCTTCGAATTTTTATAAAGAGGGCGTTTGGGTTGATTTTTACAACCAAGCTTTGTTTATCAACCACCGACTTGATTTCCAAAAATACTACAAATCCAAATTGGTAGTTGGAATTGAAAATTTACCCTATAAAAGTATATTAGAGCCGCTTTTGGGTAATGTTATGCTTGATTTGGGCGGCACCATTTCGACAAAAACCACTCAAAAAGAGCGTTCTGTTTTTGTAGCTGATGACGGGACAAGGGTGGCGCCAATTATTTGCTATGAGTCGGTTTATGGGGAATTTGTCACAGGTTATGTGAAAAACCGAGCCGATTTTTTAGCGATCATTACTAATGATGCCTGGTGGAATCAGACGCAAGGTCACAAACAGCATTTGACCTTTGCCTCGCTGCGGGCAATTGAAACGCGAAGGGACATAGCCAGAAGCGCTAATACCGGAATCTCGGCATTTATCAATCAGAAAGGAGATATTGTTTCGAGAACAAAGTATGGAGAAAAAACTGCTTTGCTCGGAACAGTCCATTTAAATTCCAAACTGACTTTTTATGTTAGATATGGCGATTACATTGCACGAATGGCTGCTCTAATTTTGCTATTGCTCTCGATTTTTATTTTGGTTAAAAAGAGAAGTATACGTTAAACTAATTACTGGCCTCTGTAAAATAAAACGGTACTGAACGTTTTAAGTACAATATTAATATCTAGAAAAATACTTCGGTGTTTAATGTAGTATAAGTCATATTGCAATTTTATCAGACTGTCCTCAATGGTTTCCCCGTAGGAATAATTTACCTGCGCCCATCCGGTCAGTCCTGGTTTAATCACATGGCGCGTTTCATAAAAAGGCATGACTTCGGCTATTTCGTTGACGAAAATTGGTCGTTCCGGCCTCGGGCCAATTACAGCCATATCGCCTTTAAGAATGTTTAAAAACTGTGGTACCTCATCAATTCTGGACTTCCTTAAAAATTTTCCAAATGCCGTAATTCTAGAATCATTTATGGTTGTAAAAACGGCACCATGGGTTTCGGCATTTTTTACCATAGTGCGAAGTTTAAGAATTTTGAAAACCACGCCATTTTTACCAATCCTTTCTTGTGTATAAAATAATTTACCGCGGTTGCCTAGGGCATTTCCAAATAAAATTAATGGCGACAGTAGCACTCCTAAAGTAAGCCCCGCCAGCGAAATAAGAATTTCAAGTATCCTTACGATAAGCAAATACAAATGATTTTGATTGCTGCGGCTAAAAGGAAAATAGCGATAAAAATCTCTCGCAACATATTGCACGGGGATGCGTTGCGTGATGGTTTCATAAACCTGGGTATACTCGCGAATGATGTAGCCATTTTCTAATAGATGAATCAACTGATTGTAAAGGCTGACGGTAATTCCGTCTGTTTTTTGAGAAGCGATAACTATTTCGGAAACGGAATTCTTTACTACAAATTCTTCTAGTTTATCGATATTAATATTTATCACAAAATCTTTTTTTCTTTTTGGGGTACTGTTTTGAATGCTGTCTGAGTTAATATAGCCCATTACTTTGTAATGTGGGTCGACATTCTCAAGGCCAAGAACCAATTCTTCTAACTGGTCTTTATCACAAATTAAGATGACTTTTTTTACGAAACGACTAGAGGCCAAAAATTTGACATAAAACAAACGCCACAAAAATAGGGAAAGCAGAATTGCAAGATAAAAGAAAACAATCTGCAGTCGATTGGAAGGCAAGGCTGGCGTGTAAATTGGAGTCAGCAAATATACCAACACGGTAGTCGAGGAAGTCAGTACGATGCTTTTTATGATCTGAAACTGATTGCTGGCTACTTGCAGGTTATACATTTCGAAAACAGTACCAATAATGCTGATGTAGATACCCAAAACTATCGTCCAGTAATAATTGGTAGTAGAAATGTTAAAGTAATTGAATTTAAATATTATTCCCACTAAATACAAAGCAAGCAGCACTGAAAGGACATCGAATACCCGCAACAGGATTTTCCTTTCAGAAATTTCAAAATGTATTTTTTTGTTAATGACCATTATAATTTAAAACTTGATGCAAAGTAAGAAAATAAAAACCATTTTCTAAGCTATATTAAAACTTCGTCCCATTTGCCTTTAACTTCCTCCCAGTCAAAATTTTGAATGGCAATTAACGCATTTTGCACCAAGCTGTGCGTTAAGGTTTGATTGTTTAAAATTTCTTGAACCGCTTCGACCATTCCGCTTACATCATTGTCATCCACCAATAACGCCGTTTTCTGGTTTTCTAATAAGTAGGTAATTCCACCTACGTTTGTAGAAACCACGGGCAAACCCAACGCTATGGCTTCAATTACACTCACCGGAGTGTTATCAAAATGGGTTGTGTTGATAAATATATCATACGCCGAAGAAAGCGCAACCCATTGGGCTTTGGATAATTTTCCGGTAAAATTGACATTGAGATTCAGATTTTTCTCCATTTCTTGAATTTTGTTCAGTGTTCCATCTTTATCCGGACCCACCATGCAAAGTTCCGCATTGGGATATTTTTTTTTGAGTTCGTGAAATACTTTTAATGCCATCTCTGGATTATAGATCGATGTAAACGAACGTACCCATAATAGTTTGGGGCAAATGTGAGTTCTTACTTTAAACGGATATTTTTTTAGTTCAATCGTATTGGGAATGTAAAGAATTTCAGCAAAATTTCTGTCCTTGAATGCTTCTGCCAAATAACCTGAAGGTGCAATATTTTTATACGCATTTTTAAAAATCATACTACACAGACGCGGGTTTTTCGACAAGCGCTTGGGTAAATCACCCCCGTGAAGTTTGGGAATGTATTTTAACTTTAACACTCTACACAACTGACTTACCGAAAAAGCATACCAAAAATTATAAGTGCTGTAAGTATCAATTAGCACATAGTCAACTTGTTTTCTATATTTCAATGTTTTAAAAAGCATGTCGAACAAACGCACTGTTTTATTTTTTTTAGAAGAAGCATAGAAAACCTGATACCCTTCTTTTTCAAGTAGTATGCCTAAAGTTTCAATGGAAGTTACGGTCATTCCATGTTCAGAAAGTTTATTTCCTATATATAACAGGCACTTCTTCATCTAGTTTAACTTTTAATAGCGATAACGAATAGATAAATGCAGGAGCTGCCAGTCGCATGGCAGCGTGGTTAATTGTTAGTAACCAGAATGTGATGAAACACAAAACATAAATATTATATTTATTGTCGATATATAAAATAATTGGGGTAATCAAAAGAATCAAAAGAGCCAAAATTCCTAAAGATCCATGCTCAGCGAGCATTCTGGTAATTTCATTGTGCGAAACGATAACCTCGCCAGTCCTATTCATTCGCAGCTCCTGATTTTTACCTACACCCACTCCAAAATAAGGATTGCTAAGAAAGGCATTAATCTCGTCTGCGGCGAGTTCTCCCCTACCCGTAAGTTGATCTTCTTTTACCCTTCCAGCGGCATCCTGATTGGCATAACGCTTTCCGATAAGTCCCTGAGTTTGGCTTGAGGAATACGTCCAGGTTGCAAACAACGCTAATACCACAAACACAATCATATAGCGCATTTTCGCTTTTCCGCCTTTGTTAATTTGTAAATAGGTAACTGCAATTAAAACAATTGACATGATTATGCCTGTTACCATTCCGCCCCGCGAAAAAGTAATTAATCCTCGAAAACTAATATTTAAGACAATAATCAGGTTAATTAGAAACATCAACTTTGTTTTAGACTGGTAAACTAATCTGGAGATAAAAATAAACATACCAAATCCTAATATGGTCGCCACTTGATTGGGGCCAAATCCTCCCGATAAATCGGCATTGGAGCCAGTTCCTCTAACGATATCTTTGACACTGGGCGTGTACAAGGTTAAGTAAATAATACAACTAATAATGGGCAAACCTACGACCAACAAAATCGTATTCATTTGATTGAGTGTCACCTTCCGCATGTAAGTGTAAAGCGCACAAATTCCGAGACAGACCGGGCCTGAAATATTAAATGAAATTTCTCTTCTAAGACTGTTATGAGAGCTTAGCGCGAGGGTGGCGATGACAACTCCCGGCACTAAAAGAAGCAAAAAAGTCCAATAAGGAATAGCATTTTTGGAAATTCCTGAAAAGTAAATTCCTATTAAAATAAAAACCATCACCCCGTATTTGGAAAATTCGTACACGGGATTTCCTTCGGTCATTCGCAGCAAAACTTCACTTCCGACGATGTAAGCCACCGCATAAAGCACTTCGTTATTTTTATTTTGAGAGTTGATTACATAAAACGCACCCCCCAGAATAATCGAATAGCCATAAAATTTAGCGAAAAAGGGAATGTAAAAAATACAAAAACCAATGAGGATGTGAATGACAACTACAAATAAATATCTTTTATCTACACTTTGCATTTATATATTTTTTAACCATTCTAGATACTGTTTTAAAACCGCTATCTCAGAATGATTTTCATGTATGGTTTTTTGTAGTGCCTCCCCAAAGATAACTCTTAAATCCGGATTTGCTATCAGCAAGGTCAATGCTTCGTAAAAATGAGTGTCGTCATCAAATGGAACCAGATAACCATTGCTGTTATTTTTGATGATCAATGGCATTTCTCCAACGCTGGTTACCACTACGGGCTTTTTATATAGTCCGTATTCTAATAAAGCTACCGGCAAGCCTTCTGACTTGGAGGTTAAAATGGCAATATCTGATTGGCTAATAATATTGACTGTATCGTTTTTTGTGCCATAGACAAAAACATTGTTTTCTAAACCTTTCAATATTATTAAGGATCGAATTTGTTTTGAATAGTCGTCGTAAAAATCTTTACCCACCAAATGAAAGCTCCATTCCGGATGACTAACCTTCAATTTTTCAGCCACTTTTATCAAAAAAAAATGATTTTTCTGATCCCTTAGATTGGCCAGACACAAAATTCTTTTTCCGGTATTTCCTTTTAAAATTGTTGTATTAGAAGTAGTTTCTTCGCCATTGGTAAAATTGGGAAGGTATAAGACTTTCTTGCATTTTAATTCCTTGATGGCCCAAGCTTTAAGTTGGTAATTGACCACGATAATTCCACTAAAAAAACAGGAAGCTAATTTTAGCGGAAGCCATTTTTGAGAGCCTAAAAATTCACTTAACCCATTATGGTCATGCCAGACAATTCTAATTTTAGGGTAAATTAATTTAACCAGAAAAGCGACAAAATAGGAGCTGCTGTGCGGCTGAAGAATATCGACGTTATTTTCCTTACAATAGACTTTGAGTTTTAAAACTGCTGTCAAATCAACAGTGTGTTTTTTATTTAAAAACAAATAATCCACTTGTTCCGCCAAATGCTGCTTGAGATCACCTTCTTTTCTCGTGGTTACCAGTCCAGAAAAATCGATTTTCTTAGAAAGTGCATTGGCATAATTGACGGCCATTCTCTCAGCACCGCCAACTTCTAATGAATCAATGATTTGAACTATCCTCATGAATTAATAAAGCTTTAATTTCATTTTCGAACAAATCTAAGGTAAATTTTCTAGACCAAAGGATACTTTTTTGAACTTTTAGATGGTATTGCTGTTGGTCATTTAAAATCGAAATCAGCTGCGCAACGTCTTGGTCAAGATTCATTTGTAGCAGCAAACCTCTCTCACCATCATCCAACATATCGCCCAAACAAGAGACATCGGAAGCGATTGGAAAACAGCCCCAAAACATTCCTTCTGCAATTACTTTTGGCCATCCCTCGCTTTGAGAAGGCAATATTACAAAATGGCTTTGCTGATAGGCTTCTTTGACAGTTTGTTGGGTTTGATTTCCTTTGAGAAACACATATTTTTCTAAATTATTTTTTTCGATATAGTCGCGTAAATTTTGATACTCCTTTCCATTTCCATACAACGCTATTCTAACATTAAAACCTTCTTTATGTAGTGCTTCGACTAATTGTACTGCATACAATGGGCGTTTGCTGGGCAAGAAAGTACCGGCGAAAACGAACGAAATTTCCGTGTCAAAATTTCGCAAAACGGTTGTTTTTTTATCTAACTCTTTATATGATGCGGTGAAAAACGGTTTAATATTGGAGGAACTTTTTGGCCACGATCCATACACCAAAACTTGCATGTTTTTAGTCAGGAAAGCATTGCTCAATATCCAGCGCTGTAGCTTGTAACTCCATGGCTGAGTGGCTTTCGGATCCCAATTACCGGCATATTTCGCAGATTTGGTTTTACTAGGAAAAAATAGTTGCACAAAACACCCAATCAAACCGATATTACCCGGACATCGCAGGTGAATATGATCAGCCTTTTTCATCGACTTATAAATGGAAAAAGCAATCCGAGGTGTATTTAACATCGATTTAAGAATGGATTTTGTACTGAGCAAATCCATCTCCGGTACTGCTATAAAGTCGATTGATTTGTGCTCGTAATTGAGATCGATTTCGGTAGCACTTTTTTTTGTCATGGGAGCCACGAGAATTACTTTATCCACAAATTTTGTCCAAATATTCATTTCTCGAACATAAGGCGAATAGGCAAAAAATTGACCCTCTTGATAACCGTGCGGAACGTGTGTAATAATTGCAAAAACCATGAAAATCCTAATATTAATTATATCAAAGCTGCCGTCAGTTTTGGAAGCAATTTATAAAGTCCATACATTGAAAAGCAAATTAAAATACAATAATTGGCTAAAATTACGAATCTATTTATTTTGTTCTGTGCTTGGTAAGCGTCATAAAAAAGAATTGACGTGGTAAAAACCGCGATGAGCCATCTCAATTCTATAAACGATATTATGATAAAAGAAAACAGGGAAAGCATAATAAAAGTGGCAATCGGAACAAACATCGCTGCGTTTAATATTTTTCCTTTTTTTACTTCCATAGCCCATAAATAAAAAATCACAAATAGGATTAAACCCAACTGCCGGAACCCAAAAAATAAGGAATAATACAAATCTTTAAAAAACTCGATTATCGTCAGTTGATAATCAAATGTGAGACTTTTTAATGTAGTTTTAGGCAGAGCGTCAGGTCCGTTTTGTTTTAAATAATCTTGCGTTACTTTCCAACTTGGATGCTTAAAATTTGGCAATTCCCCTTTATTAACCATAAGTTGTGCTAAATATTGGCGTTGTGACCAGGTAACGTTCATCTCTTTTGGCGGCGCCTTGTCATCATAAGATAATTGATGGTTTTTTAGTAGGCTGGGACCATTTAGCACTAAAAAAACCACAAACAATAACGCAGGAAATATCATTTTGGCCGTAAAAAACAAATGCCCTTTTTTGTAGAGAAAATAAAAAGCTAAAACGATAACTGGTAAATAGACCACGAAGAGTTCCCGCGTAAAAAAGGAAAGTACCAACCCGGAAAAAGCCAAGATTTGATGATTCCATCGCTTATTTTCGATAAAATAAAAAACCTCAGCAAAAAATACAATAAGGCCAGAAAAAAAACAGATGTCGTTTGTTCCAGAGAAGAAAAAGGAAGAGGTAGCGGCGTAAAATAAAAAATAAAAATAAAAAGTGGAATTTCTGATTTTGGCAATTTTAAAAAAATAAACCAATATAAGGAAGGTTAATAAAAGGCTTGCTAATCGCAAGGCCATGTATTCTTCTAAAAAAAAAGAGAATGGATAAGCCAACAGCATGTAGGGAATGGATATGCTTTTCTCTATCGCGGCGATCCAACCCTGCGATTTAATGAGTAGCAAATCATTTACAAACAAAGATTCGTCACCGCCGCCGCCGGCATTAAAAAAGAAAAAATAGATGAATGAAACTAAAAAATAACAAGCCGCGATGTTTTTAAAAATTAATGCTAAGTAAGTATCATATTTTAAACGCATGTGTATCATCTGTCAATTTTAAGTGGGTTAACTGCTCTTTTTATGTTCTTTAGGAATATTAAAAAATAAAGAAACCCATCCGGTTATTCTGCCTACAAATTCGGTAAAGGCTTCTTGTCGTTTACTGGTAGTAAAGGTATTGCCAAATCGAATTAGCGCCAATAG
>JACMOK010000087.1 GCA_014378065.1 Flavobacterium sp. | reverse complement strand
CCATTGATAATATTCATCATCGGAACTGGCAATGTATTAGCTGAAACGCCACCAACGTAACGATACAACGGAAGACCAAGTTCGTTTGCAGCGGCTTTCGCAGAGGCAAGTGAAACGCCAAGAATGGCATTGGCGCCGAGGTTTGATTTATTGTGTGTTCCGTCAAGATCAATCATGATCTGGTCAATCCGGTTTTGTTCGAAAACCGAAACACCTAACAATTCTTCTGCGATTCTCGTGTTTACATTATCAACGGCTTTTGTAACACCTTTTCCCAGAAATGCTCTGCCCCCATCACGCAATTCAACCGCTTCGTGCTCTCCGGTTGAAGCTCCTGATGGAACTGCTGCCCTTCCGAGTACGCCGTTTTCTGTGATTACGTCAACTTCGATAGTTGGATTTCCTCTGGAATCGAAAATTTGTCTTGCGTGGATCTTGATGATAATACTCATTTAATTTGATTTAAGAATTTAGATAGGATTACAAACTTAAGAAATAAAAAAAAGCCATGTTTAATTATTTCCAGAACTTATAAACGCAATCGTTTTAGTTTGCTGACCTATATAATTGCTATTAAATTTCATTAGCTTTT
This sequence comes from Flavobacterium sp., assembly GCA_014378065.1. Taxonomy (GTDB): domain Bacteria; phylum Bacteroidota; class Bacteroidia; order Flavobacteriales; family Flavobacteriaceae; genus Flavobacterium. Next base: position 23,446 of record JACMOK010000087.1, on the reverse strand, counting down.
AATAATACGTTAATTCTACAATTTAATAGCAATATATCACAACAATAAGGTTGGATAACTGGAATAGATTTGTATTAATAATTAAACTATACAATATCATGAAAAATTCTACTATTTTAAACAACACCAAAAACAATCAACTTTCATATATTTTTTTAATTCTTTTAGTTTCAATGCTTCCAAATTTTTTGCAGGCGCAAGACTATCGTTACATCAACGCTTATATGGATGATTTCGGAAAAAATGAAATGTTCGTAAAGAAATCCCTGATGGATTATTCTGTTACGATAGTAGATTCTCAAATAGATACAAGATCAAAAGCCACTTCAGGAAAAATCGTCGATAAATTGGTTAACATGAACCTTATAATGAAAAACACCAACAAAGGATTTGAAAACAATACGCTGTTGAGAGACAGTTTTATTAAAATGAATGAAAAAACAATCGAGTGTTTAAAAAATGGAAGTTTAATTTTAGACGATTATGATTATCAAAGTATGTTGTCTTTCTCTGAAATAAATGCAAACATGAGTCGGAAAGAAAAAGATATGGCAAGTTATTATCAGGAAATTAAAAACTACGACGCAAATAAAAAAGCTTTTGGAATGCAGTACAATGTAAGTTTCAAAGCCAATGCCGGAAAAAATGTATTAGAGTACAATGGGTTTCAAAACATATTATTCTATAAAATTAATGTGATTGACCAAAAATTAACCACACTAATTGCGGCAAAAGACAAAGCAGGTTTTGCGGAATGTTTTAAAAATATTGATGCATTGCACCTCGAAGCCATTTCAAGAACAAATCAGTACAAAGATAATTTTAAAGACAATTCAATGAACGATGCCAATATGAAATACTCAAATTTCATTTACGGACAAAAAGAAAAACTATTTACGTTGTTTAATGATTTCGTTGATGAGTATGCTATCCTTTTAGCCTTAAAAAACTCAACAAAACCACAAACCCCAGCCTTTATAGCAGCATACAACCAACAGGCTAGAATCTATAATTCCAAAAAGAATTTGTTCTATGCCGTGTTAAATCCTATCCAAGTTACCAAAAAAGCTATGTATAACAGTTGGTTTGTAACCAATAGCAAATTTTTGCAAAACAATAGTGAATTTGAGAATATTCATGACAAATACAGTACAACCGATACCAAAGTAGCTGTACGTTAATTCCGCGTCAGTGGCAATCTTAAACTTCCTTCAATCGTTAGTCTTTTTAAGCAAATAAAAACTATTTGTTACTGAGATCAAACTTAATTCTTAATCCGAAAAATTGTAACGCTTTACAATTAAACTCGGAAACCTATCATAATGAAATCAAATTTGTCATTAAGCATTTTTTTATTGCTGTTTTTTCTGCAAGCAACTTCCTCGCACGCCCAAAGATATAGAACGGCCGAAGCCTATATTTCAGATTTTGAAAAAAATGAATCTTACGTAATACAATCGCTAACTGAATATTCTTCCGCTATAATCAACGATGAAAAAGCTTCCAGAGTTCAGGCAACCTTAGAAGATATTTATAATAGATTAGGGAATATAAATACAATCATCACTAAAAATGGTAAAGGATATCTGGGTGATGTCAGTTTAAGAGATGCCTTTTTAAAGATGAACAGTCGCACCATCATGCTTCTAAAAAATAACACCTTAAAAGTGACCGGTTATGAAACGGAAAAAAATTTAAGTTACCCTGAAATTTTTAGTGTTTTCGAGACAAGAAAGAGTGAAATCATCAATTACTATTCGGCGATAGTGGATTACACCAATGCCAAACGCAGATTTAGTAAAAGAAATAACCTGACGCAAGGTCGATATTTTAGCAAGAGAAATATTTTTGAATACGATGCGCATCAAAGCTTGATGTTTTTTAAAATCAATGTTTTAGATGCAAAATTATGTGATTTATTATCGACGACTGATGATAAGAATGTGATCCAATGTGTTTCCTATCTCAATCAAGTTTGTCGTGAATCGCTAATTTTAACAGACGAATATAAAAACGTCAATATTGATCAGTCACTCAACAATGCAAATAATGATTTGATTACTTTTTTATTGGCACAAAATGAAACGCTGCTTCCGTTGTATGCAGATTATATTCAAACACTATCGGATTTTAACAATACAAAAGAAGCGTTACAGAAGAATGAAAATGATAATGTTGAAAAGTACAATGAAAAGGTTAGACAATTGGATATGACTAAAAATAAATTCACCGGTAGTTTCGCTGCCATTCAAAATCAAAAAAAAGAGTTGATTGATAATTGGCTTAAAATCAAGCAAAATTATTTAAAAAAAAATCTATAAAAAAGATTTTAAAATTAAATCCTTTTTATGCACACCAACTTAATTTTTCGATAACTTTTCGATAAATAAATCAAATAAATAGTCAGCATCGTGCGGACCGGGACTTGCTTCCGGATGGTATTGCACCGAGAAACAATTCTTTGATTTCATTCGCATTCCAGCCACTGTATTGTCATCGATGTGGAGGTGCGTGATTTCGAAATCTGGATGCTTTTCGAGTTGCTCTTTGTTGACCGCAAACCCGTGGTTCTGGGAGGTGATCTCCCCTTTCCCCGTCATCATATTTTTTACCGGATGATTGATCCCCCGGTGTCCGTTAAACATTTTGTAGGTCGATATCCCGTTGGCAAGTGCAAGAATCTGATGCCCCAGACAAATTCCAAAAACGGGTTTATTGTTTTCAAGAATTGATTTGGCGACTTGGATCGCACCAAAAAGGGGTTCTGGATCACCTGGCCCGTTGGACAAAAAATAACCGTTTGGATTAAATTCGGACAAATCCTCATAGGAAGTATCGTAAGGAAACACTTTGATATAACAATCCCTTTGGGCCAAGTTGAGCAGGATGTTGGTTTTGATACCCAAATCGAGTGCAGCAATTTTGTATGTTGCATTTTCATCTCCAAAAAAATAAGGTGTTTTGGTAGACACTTTCGAAGCCAGTTCAAGTCCTTTCATACTTGGAACCTGAGTCAGTTTTACTTTAAGTTCTTCTATTGGAGTAGCGTCGGTGCAGATTACAGCATTCATTGCACCGTGGTCACGGATGTAGCTCACAAGGCCACGAGTATCAACATCAGAAATACAGATTAACTTTTGTCGGATAAAATAATCTTCGAGACTTCCAGACGCATCGGCACGGGAATGATTAAAACTAAAATTTTTGCAAACCAATCCTGAAATCTTAATCGATTCTGATTCGACTTCGTTGTCGTTGACGCCGTAGTTGCCGATGTGGGGATTAGTGGCGACCATGATTTGACCAAAATAGGAAGGGTCGGTAAAGATTTCTTGGTAACCAGTCATTCCGGTATTAAAGCAGACTTCCCCGAAAGTGGTCCCGGAAATTCCCATGGATTTGCCGTGAAAAATCGTTCCGTCGCTGAGCAAGAGTATCGCGGGCTGTCGTTTGGAGTATTTCATTCGTTGTGGTTGTTGTAGTTATGCAAATTTAATTTATTTTTTGGCGACACGGAGCAAAGACAAGAAGGATTTTAAATTTTATTAATACGATTGTCATGGCCAGGTTTGTGTAGCCCCGATGGCAGTGAAAATCCTTTTTGTTTTGTTTTAAAACAAAAAGATTGCAACGTACAGCGGGAAATAGCTTCCAAAAAAAGGCAAAAGACTTACGCACATGGTTGCTAAAAACGTCGCACCTTTTTGATAACTTTATGTCAAAGAGAAATCAGCGGGATACAAAAAAAAAGGACAAACTGTAAAAGTTTATCCTTGATTTTATTGAAATGTGAAAGTCATTATTCTTCTTTCTTGTCTTCTGTTTCCTCTGCTGGAGTGGCTGCTTGAGGTTCCTCGGCTGACGCTTTGGCTTCCTCTTGCACTGGCTCTTCCACTTTAGCGACTGGCGTTTTAGCTGCAGGAGCTACATCATCTGCTTTTTTGGTTTTACCACCACGACGGCTTTTTGCTTTTTTCTCTTCCTTTTTGCCACCATTGTAGAGTTCGTTGAAATCTACCAGTTCGATCATGGCCATATCTGCGTTGTCTCCCAAACGATTTCCGACTTTGATAATCCGGGTATATCCGCCTGGACGATCGCCTACTTTAGCGGCTACATCGCGGAACAAATCGGTTACTGCATATTTGCTTCTCAGGTAAGCAAAAACGATACGACGGTTGTGGGTAGTATCGTCTTTTGATTTTGTAATTAGCGGCTCAACGAATTGTTTTAGCGCTTTGGCTTTGGCGACAGTCGTATTGATACGTTTGTGTTCGATTAGAGAACAAGCCATATTGGCAAGCATCGCTTTTCTATGTCCGGTTTGTCTGCTTAAGTGATTGAATTTTTTTCCGTGTCTCATTGCTATAAAATTTAAACCTTAAAGGTTTAGATTACTCTTTATCTAATTTGTATTTTGCTAGGTCCATTCCGAAGTTTAAATTTTTAACAGCAACAAGTTCATCAAGCTCTGTTAACGATTTTTTACCAAAATTACGGAATTTCATCAAGTCATTTTTGTTGAAAGATACCAGGTCTCCCAGCGTATCTACTTCAGCTGCTTTCAAACAATTTAAAGCTCTAACGGATAAATCCATATCGACTAATTTTGTTTTTAGCAATTGTCTCATGTGCAATGACTCCTCATCATACGATTCGGTTTGTGCAATTTCGTCGGCTTCCAAAGTAATTCTTTCATCAGAAAACAGCATGAAGTGATGAATGAGAACTTTTGCAGCTTCGGTAAGGGCATCCTTAGGATTGATCGAACCATCGGTTTTGATTTCAAAAACCAATTTTTCGTAATCTGTTTTTTGTTCTACCCGAAAGTTTTCAATGGCATATTTTACGTTTTTGATTGGCGTAAAGATAGAATCCGTGAAAATGGTTCCGATGGCGGCATTTTGCTTTTTGTTGTCTTCTGCAGGAACATAACCGCGTCCTTTTTCGATCGTAAGTTCGAAATTGAGTTTGATTTTGCTATCTAGGTTACAAATCACCAGTTCTGGATTCAACACCTGGAAACCAGAAATGAATTTTTGAAAATCACCTGCAGTCAATTGGTCTTTACCAGTAATGGAGATGGTTACTGATTCGTTATCGACGTCTTCTATCTGACGTTTGAAACGAACTTGTTTCAAATTAAGAATGATTTCCGTAACGTCTTCAACAACTCCTGAGATAGTAGAAAATTCGTGGTCTACACCTTCAATTCGAACAGAGGTAATTGCGTACCCCTCTAAAGCGGAAAGCATCACTCTTCTAAGTGCATTACCAACGGTCAATCCGTAACCTGGCTCTAAAGGTCTGAACTCAAATTTACCTTCAAAATCGGTTGAATCGATCATGATCACTTTATCGGGCTTCTGAAAATTAAATATTGCCATAATTTCGACTAAGTCAATTATTATTTGTTGTACAATTCGACGATTAACTGTTCTTTGATATTTTCTGGAATTTGCAGTCTTGCAGGTACAGAAACAAAAACACCTTCTTTGATATCACTGTTCCAGGTAATCCACTCATACACATGAGAAGAGTTGGCCAGAGACCGTTCGATGGTTTCCAATGATTTTGATTTTTCACGAACAGCTACTTTATCACCAACTTTTAAGTGGTAAGATGGAATATTTACCAATGACCCATTTACGGTTATGTGTTGGTGAGAAACGATCTGACGCGCACCTCTACGAGTGGGTGCAATACCCATTCTAAACACTACGTTATCCAATCTTGCCTCACACAACTGAATTAACACTTCACCAGTTACTCCTCGAGCAGCAGATGCTTTTTCGAAAAGCCCACGGAATTGTTTTTCAAGAATTCCATAGGTGTATTTGGCTTTCTGCTTTTCCATCAACTGGACAGCATATTCCGACTTTTTTCCTCTTTTTTTAGCCATCCCGTGTTGTCCGGGTGGGTAATTTCTTTTTTCGAAGGATTTGTCTTCCCCGAAGATTGCTTCGCCAAATTTACGGGCGATTCTTGTGCTTGGACCAGTATATCTTGCCATTTTTAATTGTTTAAGACAGAGATTATGAATTCAGGTCTTATCCTTCGATAATCTAAGTTCTGTCTAGGTTATACTATAAATTGTTTTGAGTATTAAACTCTACGTCTTTTAGGAGGACGACATCCATTGTGCGGCATTGGTGTAACATCGATGATTTCGGTTACTTCAATACCTCCATTATGTAAAGAACGAATGGCAGACTCGCGTCCGTTTCCTGGTCCTTTCACATATACTTTTACTTTTTTGAGTCCAGCTTCCAACGCTACTTTACTACAATCTTCTGCTGCCATTTGAGCGGCGTAGGGTGTGTTCTTTTTAGAACCTCTGAAACCCATTTTTCCTGCGGAAGACCAAGAAATCACTTCTCCTTTTTTATTGGTCAAAGAAATGATGATGTTGTTGAAAGTGGCACTAATATGAGCTTCACCCGTTGATTCAACAATAACTTTACGTTTTTTTGCAGTTGCTTTAGCCATATTATTTATTATTTAGTTGCTTTTTTCTTGTTGGCAACAGTTTTTCTTTTACCTTTTCTTGTTCTGGAATTGTTTTTTGTTCTTTGTCCTCTTAATGGAAGACCAGACCTGTGACGAATTCCTCTGTAGCATCCGATGTCCATTAAACGTTTAATGTTTAAGGAAACTTCCGAACGCAGTTCACCTTCAATTTTGTAAAATGAAACCGCTTCACGGATCGCTCCGATTTGATCGTCATTCCAATCTTGAACTTTGATATCCTCGCTAACGGTGGCTTTTGCCAATACTTCGCTTGCCCTGCTTCTGCCTACTCCGAAGATGTAGGTTAAAGCAATAACTCCTCTTTTGTTTTTCGGGATGTCTACCCCTGCTATTCTTGCCATAATTATCCCTGTCTTTGTTTAAATCTAGGATTCTTTTTGTTGATTACGTATAATCTGCCTTTTCTGCGTACAATTTTGCACTCGGCACTTCTTTTTTTAACTGATGCTCTTACTTTCATTTTGAAATATCTTTAATATCTATAAGTAATTCTTGCTTTTGACAAATCATAAGGACTCATTTCCAGTTTCACTTTATCACCAGGTAATAATTTGATGTAATGCATGCGCATTTTTCCTGAAATATGGGCAATTACAATATGTCCATTTTCTAATTCAACCCGGAACATCGCATTGGATAACGCTTCAATGATGGACCCGTCTTGTTCTATTGCTGATTGTTTCGCCATAAAAAATTAAGCTACTGCTTTTCTATTTTTACCACTTTTCATCAAACCGTCATAATGCTTGTTTAATAAGTAGGAATTGATTTGTTGTATCGTATCGATGGCAACACCTACCATAATTATCAATGACGTACCGCCAAAAAACATCGCCCATGATTGTTGCACACCAAAACTTACAACAATAGCTGGGAACACAGCAATTAAAGCAAGGAATAATGAACCTGGGAAGGTAATTAAAGACATTATTTTATCTAAGAAATCGGAAGTTTCAAGTCCCGGACGAATCCCCGGAATAAATCCACCGCTTCTTTTTAAATCATCTGCCATTTTATTGGTAGGAACTGTAATTGCCGTATAAAAGAAAGTAAAGACCACTATTAAAGTGGCGAACACAAAATTATACCAGAATCCGAACATGTTGCTAAAGGCACCTGCTATAGACTGCGAGGCATCTGATTTTGAAAGTCCTGCCAAAGCTGCAGGGATAAACATAATAGCTTGGGCAAATATGATCGGCATAACTCCTGAAGCATTTAATTTTAATGGAATCCATTGTCTGTTTCCTCCCATCATGTCTTGTTCGAAATCACCTGTAGTGGTGCGACGGGCGTACTGTACTGGAATTTTTCTCACTGCCATCACCAATAGTACACAAGCAATTATGACCAGCAACCATACAATAATTTCGATAACCAATAACATTGGTCCACCATTGTTGTTTGTGATTGTAGAAGTAAATTCCTGTATAAAAGCCTGAGGCAATCTTGCTAATATACCCACCATGATTAAGAGGGATATTCCGTTTCCAATACCCTTATCGGTAATTTTTTCTCCCAACCACATGGCAAATATAGTACCTGTCGTCAAAATTAAAACCGAAGAAAACAAAAACGAAAAAGAATCAAAACCCAACATGAATGCACTGTTTGGTAAAGTTCTGTACAGATTATAGATGTAACCTGGTCCTTGAACCAGTGTAATAAGAATGGTCAACCAACGTGTAATTTGATTGATTTTCTTTCTACCACTTTCCCCATCTTTCTGTAGTTTCTGTAGGTAAGGAATTGCGATTCCCATTAACTGCACCACGATAGAGGCAGAAATGTATGGCATAATGCCCAGCGCGAATACCGAAGCCTTTGAGAAAGCACCACCAGTAAACATGTCTAGAATCGAACCAATACCATTTTTAGTCTGACCTGCTAAACTGTTTAACTGCGTAGCATCGATACCTGGCAGAGTAACATGTGCCCCAAAACGGTACACTAACAAAAGACCTAATGTAATAAGAATTCTGTTTTTTAGTTCTTCTATCTTCCAAACATTGGCTAATGATTCAAAAAATTTCTTCATCTTATTTGAAAAATTATAGTGTTACTGCTTCCCCACCCGCAGCTTCAATAGCGGCTTTGGCAGTTGCAGTAAATTTATGAGCGGTTACCTTCAATTTTGCTTTCAATTCACCTCTTCCTAAAATCTTAACGATTTCATTTTTGGTAGCCAGACGGTTTGAAACATACACCGCCATATCAACAGCATCTGTAACTATTCCGTTATCTACTAACAATTGAAGTGTATCAAGGTTAACACCCTCGTACTCCTTACGATTGATGTTGGTAAATCCAAATTTAGGAACACGTCTCTGAAGTGGCATTTGTCCTCCCTCAAAACCAATCTTTTTAGAATAACCAGAACGAGATTTCGCTCCTTTGTGACCTCTTGCAGAAGTTCCACCTTTTCCGGAACCTTCTCCACGGCCTAACCTTTTGTTTTGATTGTGCGTTGAACCTTCTGCAGGTTGTAAGTTACTTAAATTCATAACTGTATTTGTTATTTGGCTTCCTCAACAGAAACCAGGTGTTTAACTTTGTTTATCATCCCAAGGATTGCAGGATTTGAATCATGCTCTACCACTTGTCCCATTTTGCGAAGACCCAACGCCTCCAAACCTCTTTTTTGAGTAAGAGGACAATTGATTTTGCTTTTAACTTGTTTTACTAATAATCTAGCCATAATTTCCTTGAATTAACCTTTAAATACTTTTTCTAAAGAAACGCCTCTTTGTTTTGCAACGGTATATGCGCTTCTCATTTGTAATAAGGCATCGAAAGTTGCTTTTACTACGTTGTGAGGATTTGATGATCCTTGTGATTTAGATAACACATCATGAATTCCTACCGATTCCAAAACGGAACGAACCGCCCCACCAGCAATAACTCCTGTACCATGGGAAGCAGGAATTAAGAAGACACGCGCACCACCAAATTTACCTTTCTGTTCGTGAGGAACAGATTGTCCATTCAAAGGAATTTTCACTAAATTTTTCTTAGCATCTTCTACCGCTTTCGCAATAGCTTCAGAAACATCTTTTGATTTTCCCAATCCATGTCCAACTACACCGTTCTCATCACCTACCACTACAATTGCGGAAAAGCCAAAAGCCCTACCCCCTTTTGTAACTTTGGTTACACGATTAACACTTACCAAACGGTCCTTTAATTCGAGTCCACTTGGTTTTACTAACTCTACATTCTTGTACTTATTAGACATACTATATTAGAATTTAAGTCCAGCCGCTCTCGCGCCTTCTGCTAATGATTGGATACGACCGTGATATAAGTAACCGCCTCTATCAAAAGTCACGATTTCTATTCCAGCTTTTAACGCTTTCTCTGCAACTAGTTTTCCAACTGAATTGGCAGTTTCTATGTTTGTACCTTTACTTACTTCTTTTTCTCGTGAAGAGGCTGCTAGTAAAGTAACACCATTTACATCATCAATTAATTGAGCGTAAATCTCTTTGTTACTTCTAAAAATAGATAGTCTTGGATTGGTAGCGGTGCCACTGATCGATTTTCTAATTCTGAATCTAATTCGCTGTCTTCTTTCAGGTTTTGTTAATGACATAATCTTATTTTTTAAGCTGATTTACCTGCTTTTCTTCTTAATATTTCTCCGACGAATTTAACTCCCTTTCCTTTGTAAGGCTCTGGTTTACGAAAACCTCTGATTTTCGCAGCCACCTGACCCAACAATTGTTTGTCAAAAGATGTTAATTTAATGATAGGATTTTTTCCTTTCTCAGCTATGGTCTCCAATTTTACTTCTGCAGCCACTTCCAAAACAATGTTGTGGGAATATCCAAGTGCCAAATCTAATTTTTGACCCTGATTTGAAGCTCTATAACCCACTCCAATCAATTCCAATGATTTGGTAAAACCTTCAGACACACCGATAATCATGTTGTTGATTAAAGATCTATACAGACCGTGTTTTGCTCTTTGATCTTTGTGATCAGACGATCGGTCTACTTGCACCTGATCACCTTCAACTGTTACAGTAACATCGAAATATTGCTGTGTAAGCTGACCTAATTTTCCTTTTACTGTAATGATATTGTCGGCAACTTCAACAGTTACACCGGCAGGAATTACAACGGGATTTTTACCTATTCTTGACATCTCTTAATAGTCTTTTATTAGTATACGTAACAAATTACTTCACCACCAACATTAAGTTGTTTGGCCTGTTTTCCGGTCATCAAACCTTTTGATGTGGAAACAATGGCAATTCCTAGTCCGTTAAGGATACGTGGAATTGTTGAAGAACCTGAATATTTACGCAAACCTGGTTTGCTAATTCTTTGGATATCTTTTATTACTGGCTCTTTGGTATCTTTATCATACTTTAAGGCGATTTTGATTGAACCCTGAACAGCGTTGTCTTCAAACTTGTAACTCAAGATATAGCCTTGATCAAATAAGATCTTGGTAATTTCTTTTTTCAGATTAGAAGCAGGAATCTCTACAACTTTGTGGTTTGCGGCCACGGCGTTACGAACTCTTGTCAAATAATCCGCAATAGGATCTGTGTACATTTTTATTAATTTGCGGTAGCGGTTTTCAGCAAAACGATTTCGCCGAACCTGAAACCAGTTAAAATTCTGTTTGGATGCTTGATGGTTTAAATAAACGATTTTACTTGACAGAAACTAAAATTCCGAAATGTAAATCTTTTAACAATTTACCAACTGGCTTTTTTTACTCCTGGTATCAAACCGTTATTCGCCATTTCACGGAAGGTAACCCGTGAGAGACCGAATTGACGCATATACCCTCTTGGTCTCCCGGTTAATTTGCAACGGTTGTGCAAACGAACTGGCGAAGCATTTTTCGGTAATTTTTGCAAACCTACGAAATCTTTAGCTTCTAATAAAGCCTTTCTTTTCGCCGCGTATTTGGCAACCGTTTTTTCTCTTTTCACCTCGCGGGCTTTCATTGATTCTTTAGCCATGTCTTAATTCTTTTTAAAAGGTAATCCCAACTCAGTCAATAATGATTTCGCTTCCTGGTCTGTTTTTGCCGTAGTTACAAAGGAAATATCCATACCTGAAATTTTGTTTACTTTGTCAATATCAATTTCCGGGAAAATGATCTGCTCCAAAACACCAAGATTGTAATTTCCTCTTCCGTCGAAACCAGTTGCCTTAATTCCACCAAAGTCTCTTACTCGCGGTAAAGCAGAAGTAACCAATCTATCCAAGAACTCGTACATTCTTTCTCCACGCAAAGTTACTTTCGCTCCAATAGGCATCCCTTTTCTCAGTTTGAATGACGCAACGTCTTTCTTGGAGATAGTTGAAATCGCTTTTTGACCGGTGATCTTAGTCAACTCATCCACTGCATAGTCGATCAGTTTTTTGTCAGATACTGCTGCACCAACGCCACGGCTCAAAACGATTTTCTCTAATTTTGGGACCTGCATTACATTTTTATATCCGAACTCTTCTTTAAGAGCAGAAACAACACGGTCTCTGTATTCTTGTTTTAGTCTAGGTGTATATTCCATCACTATAGTACTTGATTAGATTTTTTAGAAAATCTCACTTTCTTATCTCCTTCGGTTCTGACACCTGTCCTTGTAGTTTCCTTAGTTTTAGGATCTACAAGTGCGACGTTAGATATTTGTATTGGAGCTTCCTTCTTAACGATTCCTCCCTGAGGGCTTTTTGCACTTGGCTTGGTATGTTTTGAAACCATGTTAACACCTTCAACAATCGCTTTATTTTTCTCACGATCCACTTTCAGAATTTTTCCTTCAGCCCCTTTATGGTCTCCAGTTATCACCCTTACGATATCTCCCGTTTTTACTTTTAGCTTTAGCATCTTAGAAATAATTAAAGCACTTCTGGTGCTAATGATACAATTTTCATGAATTGTTTTTCACGAAGTTCTCTTGCTACCGGACCAAATACGCGAGTTCCTCTCATTTCTCCTGCAGCATTTAGCAACACACAAGCGTTGTCATCAAATCTGATATAGGATCCGTCAGCTCTTCTCACTTCTTTTTTGGTACGTACAACAACTGCAGTCGAAACCGTTCCTTTTTTCACGTTTCCGTTTGGAGCGGCATCTTTAATTGATACTACAATCTTGTCACCAACAGAGGCATACCTTCTTTTGGTACCTCCTAAAACACGGATCGTTAAAACTTCTTTTGCTCCCGTATTATCTGCTACTTTTAGTCTTGATTCCTGTTGTACCATAATTATTTAGCTCTTTCTAAAATTTCAACTAACCTCCAACATTTGGTTTTACTCAAAGGACGCGTTTCGCTAATCCTCACCGTGTCGCCAATGTTGCAGTCGTTTGTTTCGTCGTGTGCATGATACTTTTTAGTCTTCAACACGAACTTACCGTATAATGGGTGTTTAACTTTTCTAACCTCGGCAACGACAATAGATTTCTCCATTTTGTTTGAAGTGACAACACCAACTCTTTCTTTTCTTAAATTTCTTTTATCTTCCATTTTGCAGAATTATTGTAGCTCTCTTTTACTCAACTCTGTTGCTAATCTGGCCACCGATTTTCTAACGCTTCTAATTTGGAGCGGGTTCTCGATTGGCGAAATAGCATGAGCCATTTTTAAGTCGGCGTATGTTTTCTTAGTTTGACTAAGTTTTTCTTGCAACTCCGCTGCAGAAAGATCTTTTATTTCTGATTGTTTCATAATAAATATAAATTATGCTTCGAAATCTCTAGCTACGACAAACTTTGTTCTTACTGGTAATTTTTGTGCCGCAAGACGTAAAGCCTCTTTTGCAACTGATAAAGGAACACCACCAACTTCAAACATGATTCTTCCGGGTCTAACAACAGCAGCCCAATATTCAACGGCTCCTTTTCCTTTACCCATACGTACTTCTAGTGGTTTCTTTGTGATAGGTTTGTCTGGAAATATTTTGATCCACAACTGCCCTTCTCTTTTCATAAAACGAGTCGCCGCGATACGAGCCGCTTCAATCTGACGGGAAGTAAGGAACATGCCTTCTTCGTGAACCGATTTAATTCCAAACGTACCATTAGAAAGTTCATGCCCTCTCTGAGAGTTCCCTTTCATTTTACCTTTCTGTACCTTACGGTATTTTGTTCTTTTAGGCTGTAACATTTTTCTTTAGTTTAAAAATTTACTTTCTTTTACGAGCATCTGGTTTCCCACCTTTGTTGAAAGGCTTTCTGTCTCCTCTTGGAGCATCTCCCCCTTTACCACCACCGATTCCAGACTGTTTTTTGTCCATTCCTACCAGTGGAGAAAGATCTCTCTTTCCGTAAACTTCGCCTTTCATGATCCACACTTTTATTCCCATTCTACCATAAGTAGTATGTGCTTCAGCAAGTGCATAATCAATATCGGCTCTGAAAGTTGATAGAGGAATTCTACCTTCTTTGAAACCTTCTGAACGCGCCATCTCAGCCCCATTCAAACGTCCGGAAATCAAAACTTTAATACCTTCAGCGTTCATACGCATAGAGGCAGCAATAGCCATTTTGATTGCTCTTCTGTAAGAAATTCTGCTTTCGATCTGACGGGCGATGCTAGTCGCAACTAGATAAGCATCAAGCTCAGGTCTTTTAATTTCAAATATGTTGATTTGAACCTCTTTGTCAGTAATCTTTTTCAATTCCTCTTTCAACTTGTCTACCTCTTGTCCACCTTTTCCTATAATAATACCAGGTCTAGCAGTAGTGATAGTAACGGTTACAAGTTTCAAAGTTCTCTCTATGATTACTTTTGATACACTAGCTTTTGATAAACGGGCGTGGATATACTTTCTGATCTTATAATCCTCGGCGATTTTGTCACCGTAATCATTTCCACCATACCAGTTAGAATCCCAACCTCTGATGATCCCAAGTCTGTTTCCAATTGGATTTGTCTTTTGTCCCATCTTAATTAATTGCTTTGTGTGTTATTGTTTGATCCTAATACGATAGTAACGTGATTAGAACGTTTTCTGATTCTGTGTGCGCGACCTTGTGGAGCCGGACGAAGTCTTTTCAACATCATTCCGCCGTCTACTCTAATCTCTTGAACGAACAAGCCTGCTTCTTCCATACTAGCATCAGGGTTTTTTGCTTGCCAGTTGGCAATTACAGATAAAACCAATTTCTCTAATTTTCTTGAAGCTTCTTTTGAGCTAAATCTTAAAATATTTAAGGCTCTTTCCACTTTCTGTCCTCTTACCAAGTCTGCTACTAAGCGCATTTTTCTAGGTGAAGTAGGGCAGTTATTCAATTTTGCAAAGGCCAGAGACTTATTGGCCTCTTTTCTTGCATCTGCTGTTTCTCTTTTACGAACTCCCATTGCTTCTTATTTTTTACCTTTATTTTTTGCTCCAGCATGACCTCTAAAAGATCGAGTTGGTGAAAACTCTCCTAATTTGTGACCTACCATGTTTTCTGTTACGTAAACCGGTACAAACTGACGACCGTTATGAACTGCGATTGTCTGTCCAACAAAGTCTGGGGTAATCATGGAAGCCCTAGACCAAGTCTTTACAACTCCTTTACTTCCCTTTTCTATGTTTTCTTGAACTTTCTTGTCTAACTTATAATGAACGAAAGGTCCTTTTTTTAATGAACGTGCCATATCTTATTATTTCTTTCTACGTTCTACGATATACTTGTTACTCGGGTTCTTTTTAGAACGGGTTCTGTAACCTTTAGCAGGTATTCCGTTTCTAGAACGTGGATGGCCTCCAGAAGAACGACCTTCACCACCACCCATTGGGTGATCGACAGGGTTCATTGCAACCGGCCTTGTTCTTGGTCTTCTGCCCAACCATCTTGTTCTACCTGCTTTACCAGATACAATCAATTGATGATCAGAATTAGATACCGCACCAATAGTAGCCGAACAAGTCAACAAGATTAATCTTGTTTCCCCGGAAGGCATTTTAATTGTTGCATATTTTCCATCTCTTGCCATCAACTGCGCGAAAGTACCTGCAGAACGAGCAATAACAGCTCCTTGTCCTGGACGCAATTCGATACAAGAAATAACAGTTCCTAATGGAATTTTACTCAATGGCAACGTGTTACCTATTTCCGGTTGAGCGTCAGCGCCAGAAACTAACTTCTGACCTACCTGCAAACCATTTTGAGCAATTACATAAGTTTTCTCACCATCGGCATAAGCCAACAAAGCGATAAACGCAGTACGATTTGGATCGTATTCAATTGACTTTACTGAAGCTGGAATTCCGTCTTTAGTTCTTTTGAAATCAATGATACGATATCTCTGCTTGTGACCACCACCCGTATAACGCATGGTCATCTTTCCTTGACTATTTCTACCTCCAGAGTTTTTTATCGGCGCTATCAATGAGCGTTCCGGCTTATCAGTTGTAATAGCGTCAAAACTATTCACAACTCTAAATCGCTGACCTGGGGTAATAGGTTTTAATTTTCTTACTGACATCTTTCTATTCTAGATATTGTTGTAAAAATCTATTGTTTCTCCTTCTTGTACTTGTACAATTGCTTTTTTATATGCATTTGTCTTTCCACTGATTAAACCACTTTTGGTGAATTTTGTAGTCCTATCTGGTCTTACGTTCATTGTATTGACGCTCAAAATAGTTACTCCATAAGCAGCTTCAATAGCTTTCTTAATTTGTACTTTGTTTGCTTTTCTGTCGACAACGAAACCAAATTGATTTAATAACTCACTTTGTTTGGTTACTTTCTCTGTTACTATGGGCTTAATTATGATGCTCATATCCCTGTTATTTACTTAAATTATCTTCAATTCCTTCTAAAGCACTTTCTAAAAGAACTAAATTATTAGCATTTAAAATCGCATAAGTACTTAATTCTAAGCTACTTACCACGCTAGAGCCCTTTAAATTGCGTGAGGACAAATATACATTTTTATTTGACTCTCCCAACACAAATAAAGATTTTTTGCTTTCTAATCCTAAAGCCTTCAAAACATTGATGAAATTTTTAGTATTTGGTGTTTCAAAATTGAAATCTTCGACTACGATAATACTGGATTCCTTAGCCTTGATAGAAAACGCCGATCTTCTAGCCAGACGTTTCAAGCTTTTATTCAATTTGAATGAATAACTTCTTGGACGTGGTCCGAAAACGGTACCTCCACCTTTAAACAATGGATTTTTAATACTACCTGCACGAGCAGTTCCTGTCCCTTTTTGCTTTTTAATCTTACGTGTACTTCCGGTAACTTCAGCTCTTTCCTTGGCTTTGTGTGTCCCTTGTCTTTGATTGGCTAAATATTGTTTAACATCAAGGTATACTGCGTGATTGTTTGGCTCAATTGCGAATACTGAATCAGAAAGTTGAACTTTTCTGCCAGTTTCTTTTCCTGTGAAATCTAAAACTTTTACTTCCATTACTTCTGAATGATTACATAAGAGTTATTACATCCCGGAATACATCCTTTGATAACAAGTAGGTTCTTTTCAGCTACTACTTTTAAAACTCTAAGATTTTGTACTTTTACGTTATCTCCCCCCATTCTCCCAGCCATACGCATCCCTTTGAATACTCTAGATGGATAAGAAGAAGCTCCTACAGAACCCGGTGCTCTTAAACGGTTGTGCTGTCCGTGAGTGGCTTGTCCAACACCACCAAAACCGTGACGCTTAACTACCCCTTGGAAACCTTTACCTTTAGAAACCCCTTGTACATCTACAAACTCTCCTTCTGCAAAAATGGAAACATTAATAACATCTCCTAACTTTTGTTCTGTTGCGAAATCTTGGAATTCAACGACCTTTTTCTTAGCTACAGTTCCCGCTTTCTTAAAGTGACCTACAGCCGCTTTTGTGGAATGTTTCTCGTTTTTGTCATCGAAACCAAGTTGCAACGCTTCGTACCCGTCAACACCTTTGGTTCTGACTTGGGTAACAACGCATGGTCCAGCTTCGATTACCGTACAAGGAATGTTCTTCCCGTTTTCGTCGAAAATGCTAGTCATGCCGATTTTTCTACCAATTAACCCAGACATAATTATTATTTATTGATTATTAAAAAAATAGCAAAACAAAAAGCAATAAGCAGCAGAGACACTACTACCTATTACTAAATATTTATACTGAAATTAAACTTTGATTTCCACTTCAACCCCGCTTGGCAACTCTAATTTCATTAGCGCGTCGATGGTTTTTGATGAAGAAGAGTAAATGTCGATCAATCGCTTGTATGACATTACTTCAAATTGTTCTCTCGCTTTTTTGTTCACGTGTGGAGAACGGAGCACCGTAAAGAGTTTTTTGTGTGTTGGCAATGGAATAGGCCCTGTTACAACTGCACCAGTACTTTTTACTGTTTTTACAATCTTTTCAGCAGACTTGTCTACCAGCATGTGATCGTAAGACTTCAATTTTATTCTGATTTTTTGACTCATTTTCTTAAGAATTAAGCGTTTCCTTTTGCTTTTTTGATAACTGCTTCTGAAATATTCGAAGGGGTTTCAGCGTAGTGTGAAAACTCCATGGTTGAAGTGGCTCTACCTGATGAAAGTGTTCTTAATGTGGTTACATACCCGAACATTTCTGATAATGGCACATCGGCTTTGATGGTTTTTGCACCAGCTCTATCTCCCATATCATTCACCTGACCGCGACGACGGTTAATATCACCAACGATATCTCCCATGTTTTCTTCTGGCGTGATCACTTCCATTTTCATGATAGGCTCCAATATAATCGCCCCAGCAGCTTTGGCTACTTCTCTGTAACCCATTCTGGCAGCCAACTCAAAAGAGAGCGCGTCAGAATCGACTGGGTGAAAAGAGCCGTCTAATAAAGTTACTTTTAGACTATCCACCTGATAACCGGCCAACGGGCCAAGTTTCATAGCTTCTCTGAAACCTTTTTCTACCGATGGAATGTATTCTTTTGGAACGTTACCCCCTTTTACAGCATTTACAAATTGCAACCCTACAGGAACTTTACCGTCAACTTCGTCAGCTGGTTCTAGTCTAAATACGATATCACCGAATTTACCTCGACCACCTGATTGCTTTTTGTAAGTTTCTCTGTGTTGTGCAGATTTTGTAAAAGCCTCTTTGTATTCAACCTGAGGCTCCCCTTGGTTCACCTCTACTTTGAATTCACGTTTCATACGATCTACAAGGATGTCTAAGTGCAACTCACCCATACCTGAAATGATCGTTTGTCCTGAAGCTTCGTCAGTTCTTACTGTAAATGTTGGATCTTCTTCAGCCAATTTAGCCAAAGCCATCCCCATTTTATCTACATCCGCTTTGGTTTTTGGTTCAATAGCGATACCAATTACTGGCGCAGGGAATTTCATTGACTCGAGAACGATTGGGTGTTTTTCATCACACAATGTATCTCCAGTTTTGATATCCTTAAATCCAACTGCAGCTCCAATATCTCCTGCCTCAATATAATCGATAGGATTTTGTTTGTTGGCGTGCATTTGGTAGATCCGCGAAATTCTTTCTTTGTTTCCAGAACGGGTATTCAATACGTAAGAACCTGCGTCAAGTCTCCCTGAATAAGCACGGAAGAAAGCCAAACGACCAACGAATGGGTCAGTAGCAATCTTAAATGCCAAAGCCGCGAAAGGTTCTTTTACATCTGGTTTACGTAATATTTTTGTTTGATCTTCTTCCAATAAATCAGCATCATCCGGGTCAATTCCCCAAATTCCTTCTTTATCCATTGGAGATGGCAAGTATTTACATACTGCATCTAACATGAATTGAACTCCTTTGTTTTTGAATGACGAACCTGCGATCATAGGAATGATAGCCATATCCATTACAGCCGCTCTTAAAGCCAAGTTGATTTCTTCTTCAGTAATTGAAGATTCGTCTTCCATGAATTTTTCAAGCAAACTCTCATCGTAAGAAGCTACTGCTTCGATAAGAATTCCTCTGTATTCTTTAACTTCGTCAAGCATGTCTTCCGGAATAGGCACAATCTCGTAAGTTGCTCCCATACCTTCTTCATCCCAAACGATAGCCTGGTTTCTTACCAAATCCACAACACCCTTGAAATCATTCTCCTCACCAATTGGCAAAGTGATCGCAACGGCATTCGATTTTAGCATATCTCTAACTTGCTGACAAACCATCAAAAAGTTAGAACCTTGCCTGTCCATTTTATTGACAAAACCAATACGTGGCACACGGTACTGATCGGCAAGCCTCCAGTTGGTTTCTGATTGCGGCTCAACACCATCAACAGCAGAAAACAAGAAAACCAAACCATCAAGTACACGTAACGAACGATTTACCTCTACAGTAAAATCAACGTGTCCCGGTGTATCAATAATGTTAAAGTGATACGGTAATGTTTCAGGCAAAAGTTTACCTTGGGTAGTTGGAAAATTCCATTCACAAGTAGTAGCTGCCGAAGTAATTGTTATACCTCGTTCTTGCTCTTGCGCCATCCAGTCCATTGTTGCAGCACCATCGTGCACTTCACCAATTTTGTGTGATTTTCCTGTATAGAAAAGAATACGCTCCGTTGTTGTTGTCTTACCAGCATCAATGTGAGCAGCAATTCCAATATTTCTTGTGTATTTAAGTTCTCTAGCCATTTCTTATGATTAAAATCTAAAGTGAGAGAATGCTTTGTTTGCTTCAGCCATTTTGTGAGTATCCATACGTTTCTTAACGGCAGCACCTTCTTCTTTAGCCGCAGCTAAAACTTCAGAAGCCAAACGTTGCGCCATAGATTTTTCATTTCTTCTGCGAGCGTAAAGGATCATCCACTTCATAGCCATGGAGATTTTACGATCTGGTCTGATTTGCATTGGAATTTGAAAGGTAGCTCCACCAACTCTTCTGCTTCGTACTTCTACGTGTGGCATTACATTGGTCAAGGCATCTTTCCAGATTTCTAATGACGATTTTTCTGCATCTTGCTTTTTAGCTTCTACGATATCAATTGCATCATAAAAAACTTTAAAAGCTGTTGATTTCTTACCATCCCACATTAAGTTGTTTACAAAACGTGTTACCAGTTGGTCATTAAACCTTGGATCTGGTAAAAGTGGTCTTTTCTTTGCCGCTCTTTTTCTCATGTTTTCTTTTTTTGAAAATTATTTGTTTATCCCCTTCAAGTTTCTCTAAACTCTTAAACCTATAAACTCCTAAACTTTCTGATTTACTTTTTAGCTTCTTTTGGTCGTTTCGCTCCGTATTTAGATCTTCTTTGCGTTCTTCCGGCAACACCTGAGGTATCAAGCGCACCGCGAACGATGTGGTATCTAACTCCCGGTAAATCTTTAACCCTTCCACCCCTAACTAATACTATCGAGTGCTCTTGCAGATTGTGTCCTTCTCCAGGGATGTAAGCGTTCACTTCGTTTCCATTAGTCAAACGTACCCGCGCTACTTTACGCATCGCAGAGTTTGGTTTTTTTGGAGTTGTAGTGTAAACACGCGTACAAACACCTCTTCGCTGAGGACAAGAATCTAAAGCAACCGATTTACTCTTCTTAGTTATTTGAGTTCTTCCAGTTCTTACTAATTGTTGAATTGTTGGCATAATTAATACTAAAAATTACTTATATATTAAATTTCCCGCTTTTTACGGGGTTGCAAATGTAGCAATATTTTTTAATCAAACAAATCATAATTCATTAATTTTCGTAAGAAGTAAATATTTGTTTATGACAGGAATATGGAATTGTTTTAAATGAATTTTAGTAAAAAACAACTGCCATCTATGAATGTCGATTCTGCCGCGATTCGTTAACCCCGCATCTTTTTATATTAAACCCTATTTTTTTGCGTTACTTTTATCAAAATTTAGAACTGATTTTGAAACAGACTGCTTTTTTAATCGTAGTGTTTTTTATTTGTTGGAATGGCTCTGCCCAAAATTTATATTTAAAAATTATGGGGCAAACCCCCGATGAAAGTCATACCATCGATTCTATCGGTTACCATTCAAAACACGCCGATGCGAAAAGTGTTGTCACAGCAGCAAATGACTTTTCACAAAAGTTGATTAAATTGGGCTATTTGGAATCTGAAATACAAAACAATCAAAAAACCAACGATTCCACCTTTGTATTTAAAATTGCTTTGGGTAAAAGAACGAATGAGATTCACATATATATAGGTAACAATTTACAACTGCAATTTTTAAGGCTTTTCGATGAAAAAAAAGACACCCTGATTATGCCTTATCGCGAAGTCGAGCCTTTTTTAAATCAAACTTTAAGCAAAATTGAAACAAAAGGATTTGCATTGGCAAAACTCAAACTCATCCAAATTAAGAAAAGAAACGATTTTTTAGAAGCTACATTATCCATAAAACTAAATGACCAACGGCACTTAGACGATCTGGTCATCAGTGGCTACCCGAAATTTCCAGAAGGCCATAAATACAATATTAAGAGATTGTACAAAAAGAAAATTTTCAACCAAGACAATCTTAAAAAACTGTATACTGATTTTGAAAAATTCCGTTTTGTCAAACAAGTAAAATATCCTGAAATTCTTTTTGCCAACGATTCGACCAAAGTATATGTTTACCTAGAAAAAACAAATGCCAACAGCTTTGATGGCTTTATCGGATTCTCCAACAATGACAAGCAGCAACTTATATTTAATGGTTATGTCGATTTAACGCTAAATAACATCGTCAATACCGGAGAAACCTTTACGCTGTATTGGAAAAGTGATGGCAACAAACAAAAAACATTTAACGCCGCCATTGCATTGCCGTATATTTTCAAAACGCCGTTTGGTTTAAAAGCCCATCTCAATATTTTCAAACAAGACAGTACTTTTCAGAATACAAAAACAGGGATCGATTTGGGCTACTTTTTTAATTACAACAGCCGACTCTATTTGGGCTATCAAGCTACAGAATCAAGTGACATTCAAAATGTAAACACAACAACCATCAGCGATTTTAAAAATTCTTTTGTAACAGCCAACTTTGAATTTTTAGATTTTAAATCTGATGACTATTTGTTCCCCGAGAACTCAAAGATAAATTTGAAAGTGGGTGTGGGCAGCCGAAATTCTAAACGCAACACCAACAAACAAGTTTTTTTCTCTATCGATCTAAAACACAATATCTATCTTAACGATAAAAACAGTTTTAATATTAAAAGCGAAAATTATTATCTCCAAAGCAACCAATACATTATCAATGAACTGTACCGATTTGGCGGCATAAATTCGATTCGCGGATTTAACGAGAATAGTCTTCAGGCCAACTTCTTTTCAAGTGTTCTTACCGAATATCGCTACAGGCTATCGCCGAATGTGTATGTACATTCCATTATTGACTATGGTTATTATCAAGACAAAACGTCAGATAGCAAAGGCAATTTAGTTGGTTTGGGATTTGGATTCGGACTCTTGACAAAAACCGGATTATTTAATATTATCTATGCCAATGGCAGCACAAAAGAGCAAAATGTAAAACTCTCAAATTCAATTGTTCATATCAGTTTTAAAACCAATTTTTAATTTTTAAATTAAAATGAAGAAAAAAAGACGGTTTAGATTAGGAAACTTAACAATAAATTAAGATTTTTGTGGCAACTAATTCAAAATAATTTAAAATGAAACTAAAGTTTAATGGATTTTTAGCGCTATTCGTGGTGCTAATAACGCAAATTGCATTTGCGCAAGACATTGCTGTAACGGGTACGGTTACTGACCAGAGTGGATTGCCGATCCCGGGCGTAAACGTTCTTGCTAAGGGAACATCAATTGGTACTCAAACCGATTTTGATGGAAAATTTAAAATTTCTGCCGCCCAAGGTCAGATTCTGGTGTTTAGCTTTCTAGGAATGAAGACCATGCAAATGCCTGCTTCAACTTCTATGAAGGTTAAAATGTCTGATGATTCTGTAGAACTTGAAGGCGTAGTAGTAACCGCTTTGGGTATAACCAGAGACAAAAAATCTTTGGGTTATG
>JACMOK010000086.1 GCA_014378065.1 Flavobacterium sp. | reverse complement strand
CGCAAACGCCGAAAGGTCTACTTTGGCATTCATGCCGTTGATTTGCTTTTGATACAACAACCTTCCTTCAGGATTATAGACTGAAATTTCGTTAATTTGGGTTTTGGATAGTATCGAAACCAAGCCATTAGTTGGATTCGGGTAATAGGTAAAATCGATGTTCGGCATAAATTCGCTCGTTCCTAACGTCGATTCGCATGCGATATTCGCTACATATCCGGGTGCTACCACACCACCGTCAGAATAAAATTTCACAGTCAACGAGCCATCTGCAGCTGTAGAGACAAAAGGACCCGGAATGGAAGTTCCGGTAAAACCGCCACCACTTAGATCTGTAGCCGAAGTCGAATTTCCATCATAAACATAAATATAGTCGTAATCCAATTCCAAATCGAAACTGCTAAATGTTAGCGCTATTTTCTTATCTGGTAAATTTGGAATAATAGTTCTTACATAAGTTTCAGAATCAGTATAATCATTTCCGGCACCACCGGTATCCGATATTTGAACGCCATTGCAATAATCGGTGTTGGTCACAAAAACATACTGTTCATTGGGCGCCACCAAGCTAAATCCGCAAATGGGGCGAACTCTAAATCGGTAATAAGTATTAGGTAACAAGTTTGAAACCGTATAACTGTTTGTTGTAACATTCATCCAAACCGGCGCGCTACCCGTAAAAGAGGTAACCGCAACCTGCCATGTCGTAGCGTTTCCTAATTCTGTCCAGCTTATCGTAGCTGAAGTGTTGGAAACATTATTTACTGTAATATTGGCGACAGTATTGATACAGGTGTTTATACAATCCGTGCTTAGACAATTCCCTGTATTCACTGCATCAAGAATTGTGGCTGTGGGTTGGGGCCCAAACCCGTTGGCTAAATTGATGCCAACGCCAGAAATAAGATGGCAATAACTCATAATCGTTCCTTTAACGGAAGAAGAGGGAATAATCGGAGGATCGGAAATACAAGAGTAACCTTCTCCCGTGGGGCCGATAGAGCTTGGCCCGCAATTGTCAATGGGTGTGCCATCGCCGTTCCAAACGCAAGCGTGGGTATGAGGTGAACCTAATAAATGACCCATTTCATGAGTAATGACCATGATCGTCCAGGAGTAAGTAGGCACGTTGTTGTAAGCGAAATTAACGTCCGAATAACTAAAATTATCTTGAGAACACAATCCGTCAATGGTGACTGCTACACCACCCAAACCACCCGGGTCAATACCTATTAATTGCCCCACATCCCCATCAAAAACAGGTCGAAGTTCATTAAACTGGAATAGATAATCAGAAGAATCAGAACCGGTGTAAGGATCATCGGCTGTCCAGATAAATGTTGATTTTAAAGAAACCGTGATCCCATCGTTGGTGTACAAAGTCTGAACATTGTTAAATACTGAAGTCATCCAATTGGTGGTGGTAGTGGTATTGCTTCCGTTGGACTGGTATAAGTTGTAATCAATTTCAAAATACATTGTTACACATCTTATACTTTCAGGCCCGGTATTACTGCTTTTGTTGGAATTGGATGGCAAGGCGACTACATCCTTAACGTGGCATTCAAAATTATTCTGAACTTTCATATCGGCATCTGAATAAATAATATAATCCGACGTATTGTTGGGTGTGTTTAGTTTTCCCACTACTAAATTATTGAATAAATCACTAGAAATCATTCCATTGAGTTCGTTATTGAAAAAACTGAATGCTGCTACCGAATTGGAGTCTCCTTTTACAATACCGCGATAATAAACTCCTTTTTGATACGGAATGGCGCTCGCCTTATCAGTGTCAACATGAAAGCCTTCGGCAAATAAATTAACTTGGTACAACTGCACTGCAATATTGGTTCCTTGATAAGGTACCATTATCTCTATATATTGGTCTTTATTTGAAACCAAAGTTGTCACCGATGCCGTTTGAAGGGTCGCAAAAGAAGCTTTCTCCACCACTTTACCAATCTCAATATTGGGATTTGTAGGGACAGCCGCCAATACTATATAGGGTTTAAAAACAACTTGTTCCGACAGCAATTGATTGACTTTTTTGGCTACTTCCTTTTGAGAAAAAGCTCCAATACATGCCAATAACGTAAAGATTGTAATAATTTTCTTCATTTTACTTTTGTTATAGCTAATTTTTTTCAAATATAATCAATAATTAATTGTAGTAGAGGAATAACTGTTAAACTGTGGTTCAAAAATGATAAAATGCATCTTCGAAATGTTGTATTTTAAATGCACCGTTTTCCTTATGAATCGCAATAATGTCAAATCTAACTTCGAACTCCAGATTTTTAGAAAGCACGTACTCATTTACGGCTTTGACTAAAAGCTGGATTTTTTTAGGTTTTACAAAATCCTGAGGTAAACCAAAATCAATATTGGTGCGGGTTTTTACTTCCACCACCGCTAAAACATTACCCTTTTGAGCAATAATATCAATTTCTGCCTTTTGAAAAGTCCAGTTGGTTTCCAGAATTGCGTAACCTTCCTTTTTTAAAAATGCAACGGCCAACTCCTCTCCCATTTTGCCTAAATCATTATGATCTGCCATGATGTAGTATTTAAAATTTACCCTGTCTGCAATCTTAACCTTTAGTCAAATTTTACGACCGACTCCCTGTCATCGACCACAATAGAAACTGTTTTGCCCAAAATTAATGCTCGGTTGTCTTTAATGTGTCCCGCAGGAAAATTATAAAGAATTGGAAAATCATAATCCTTAAGCACATCCTGTACAATTTGCATCGCATCTTTCCCCCAAGGAATCTCGTTGTCGTTCATTTGGGTCATGCCTCCTACGATTAGCGCTTTAAGTCCGTCAAAATAACCATTGCGTTTGAGGTTCATCATCATGCGGTCAATATGGTATAAATATTCATCCAAGTCTTCAATGAAGAGGACTTTCCCCTTATAATCGACTTCAGATTTTGAACCTAAAATGCTATACAAAACCGACAAATTTCCGCCTACAATCTCACCTGTAGCTTTGCCATTTCGATTGTATTCATGGTGGGAGATATGGTATTCTAATTTTTCTCCGAACAACGATTTTCGCAAACTTTCAATTGCCTCCGGACTAGCCGTTTTAGCACTGATCGCCATGATCGCATGTAAGGTTTCAATACCCATATTGTTAATGTGGCTGTGCAATACGGTCACATCGCTGAAACCAACAATCCATTTGGGTTTTTTTTTGAAACGAGTAAAATCTATTCGATCGATGATTCGCACCGTGCCGTATCCGCCTTTTGCAGCCCATATGGCTTTAATTTTGGGATTGTCGAGCATTTCCTGAAAATCCGTTGCCCTTTGCCAATCGGGTCCTGCCAATTGGTGGTCTTCTTTTCCGATGGTTTTGCCGATAATCACATGCAATCCCCAGCTTTCCAACAAACTGATTGCAGGTTGCAGAGTCGACAAATCTATTTTGCGTGCTGTGGCAGTAATGCCGATAGTGTCGCCTTTTTGTAAAAATTCTGGTGTGATCATTTTTCTTTGTGCTAGTGTAGTTTGGATAAAAAGTCCGGCAAGAAAGGTGAGGAAAATAGTGACGGGATTTTTCATAAGTGTTGAATCGTGTGACAAATATAAAATTTTGTTGGTCACCAAGACGCGCAGATATAAAGTTTTTGACTCAGTAAGAACAAGCTTGATCGGTACAGAAAGACCTAGCCCTGATAGCAGCGGAAATCCTTTTTGTTTTTGAGTAAGTTTTAGACGCCGTTGCTGTGCACAACAAAAAGATTGCAACGAATAGCGGGAAAGTGCTTCCAACAAAATACATAAAAGTCCCGAATGTATTGCTTATTTTTGCAATCAATTTATTTGATTTATGGGACAAAATCCAAAAAGATATACCGTTACTGCCGCCTTGCCTTACACCAACGGTCCGATTCATATTGGGCATTTGGCAGGCGTTTACGTGCCTTCGGATATTTATGCCAGGTATTTGCGATTGCAAGCGAAGGACGTAGCCTTTATTTGTGGCAGCGATGAACATGGCGTAGCGATTTCGATGAAAGCCAAAAAGGAAGGCATTACGCCGCAGGAAGTGATTGACAAATATGATGGCATTATCCGAAAATCGTTTGTAGATTTCGGAATTTCGTTTGACAATTATTCCAGAACCTCCTCTAAAATTCACCACGATACCGCTTCAGAATTTTTTAAGAAACTTTACGACGACGGCAAATTTACAGAAGAAGTAACCGAGCAGTTGTATGATGCCAAAGCCGATCAGTTTTTGGCTGATCGGTTTGTAACGGGAACCTGTCCGAAATGCGGCAACGATGAAGCGTATGGCGACCAATGTGAACGTTGCGGGTCGACCTTAAACGCAACCGATTTAATCAATCCCAAGTCAACGATTACCGGCGATGTGCCGATTTTGAAAAGCACAAAACACTGGTTTTTACCGTTAGACCGCTATACCGATTTTTTGACAAAGTGGATTCTCGACGGACATAAAACTGATTGGAAACCCAATGTGTACGGGCAGGTAAAATCATGGATTGACGGCGGATTAGAACCTCGTGCCGTCACCCGGGATCTGGACTGGGGTATTGATGTTCCGGTTGCCGGCGCCGAAGGAAAAAAATTATATGTGTGGTTTGACGCTCCGATTGGCTACATTTCTGCTACAAAAGAATGGGCTTTACGCGAAGGAAAAGACTGGGAATTGTACTGGAAAAGTGACGATACAAAACTTGTGCATTTCATCGGAAAAGACAATATTGTTTTTCACTGTATTATTTTTCCGGTGATGCTCAAAGCCGAAGGCAGTTATATTTTGCCCGACAATGTGCCGGCGAATGAGTTTTTGAATTTGGAAGGCAATAAATTGTCGACCTCAAAAAACTGGGCGGTATGGTTGCATGAATACCTACAAGATTTTCCTGACAAACAGGATGTGTTGCGTTATGCCTTAACCGCCAATGCGCCTGAATCCAAAGACAATGATTTTACTTGGAAAGACTTTCAGGCCAGAAACAACAACGAATTGGCGGCAATTTTTGGAAATTTCATCAATCGTGTGGTGGTGCTAACCCATAAATACTATAACGGAATGGTTCCGGAACCGAATGAATTTTCTGAAGTAGACAACACTACATTGACCGAATTGAAAGCCTATCCAGCAGTAATTTCAAGTTCTATTGAACGATATCGTTTTCGAGAAGCGCTCGGTGAATTGATGCATGTGGCGCGTTTGGGAAATAAATACCTCGCCGATGAAGAGCCTTGGAAGGTCATTAAAGAAAATCCGGAAAGGGTAAAGACCCAAATGTATGTGGCCTTGCAAATTGCAACGGCGTTAAGGGTTTTGTGTGAGCCGTTCTTGCCTTTTACCGCGGCAAAACTGCAAACCATTTTAAATCTCGAAGCTAATTTGACTTGGAAAGAGGTGACCGAAAGTTCAGATCTGCTTGCTGCTGGTCATTTGATTGGTGAGGCGCAAATTTTATTTGCCCAAATAGAAGATGAAGAAATTCAAAAACAGATAGACAAACTAGAAGCCACGAAAACGGCCAACAAGGCCGAAAATAAAAAAATGGAACCACAGAAAGAGGCAGTACAATTCGATGATTTTTCCAAAATGGATTTGCGTGTCGGAACAATACTGGAAGCCGAAAAAATGCCCAAAGCCAATAAACTTTTAATACTGAAAGTGGATACGGGAATCGATACTCGAACCATCGTTTCTGGCATTGCCGAGAGTTTTTCTCCAGAAGAAATCGTTGGCAAGCAGGTTACTGTTTTGGTAAATTTGGCGCCAAGAATGCTGCGAGGTGTAGAGAGTCAAGGCATGATTTTGATGGCTACTAATGCCGACGGCAAATTGGTTTTCGTCAATCCCGATCAAGAAACGCCGAATGGAGAAACCATTAATTAGAAAATAAAAAGATGAAAAAAGTAAAAATTTTGTTTGCAATTCTTTTTTTAGTTTTAACCTCTTGTTCAAACAACGAGACGGCTGCAACAACTCCGGTTCCGGTAGCTGCGGGGGTCATAACCGTGAATGGTCTTACTACGCCGCTTCGCCACGCTTTTGTTGTCATGCCGTATTCCGGCAACAATCCAGATTATGATAAAAGGCGGTTCTATCTGGTTTTAACAGATGGGACTCTAAATATGATTAACAATGAAATTGTATATGACAGTAATATTCACCAATCGATAGATTTTAATTTATACAGCGCGGCAGACCATTTGAGTACGGTGCAAAATACAACCTATAATTTATATGTTCCGAATTCTGGATTTGATTTCAACAATCCGCTCATCGACCACACGTCCATTGACACCAACATCGCGATACAAAACGGAGAATATGTTTCGGGTGATTCTTTGGATTCTGATGATATGGAGGAGGGGCAGATTACAATTACACAAAACAACAGTGGCTATACAATTTCCTTTGCCTTTTCAAATGGTGGAAATAACGTCAGCGGAAATTTTACAGGAAATTTGACGCCACTAAACTACACCTATTAAGACATGGATATTAAAGTAATCGCCTTCGATGCCGATGACACGCTATGGGTCAACGAGCCATATTTTCAAGAAACCGAACAAAAATTCTGTGAACTGTTGTCGCCTTACTTGTCCAGACATACCTTGTCGCAGGAACTGTTTAAGACGGAGATTGACAATTTGCGATTGTACGGTTATGGCATTAAAGGATATATTCTTTCGATGATTGAAGCAGCTTTAAAAATATCCAACCATACTATTAGCAACGAAGTTATTGCTAAAATTATTATGTATGGTAAGGAGTTGCTGGAAAAACCCATTGAATTGCTTGAGGGTGTCGAAGAAACGCTGGAAGCCTTGAAGGGAAGTTACAAACTCGTCGTGGCGACCAAAGGAGATTTGCTCGACCAACGCAGAAAACTACACAACTCAGGATTGGGGACTTTCTTTCACCATATTGAAGTAATGTCGGACAAACAAGAAACCGACTACAGCGATTTGGTCAAGCGTTTAGACATCAAGCCTGAAGAATTCTTAATGATTGGAAATTCTTTAAAATCTGATGTTTTACCGGTATTGGGAATTGGAGGTCACGCAATTTACATTCCGTTTCATACCACTTGGGCGCACGAAAAAATTGAGCATACAGTAGAGCACAACCGGATAAAATCGATGGAAAAAATTGCCGATGTACTGGCTTTCTTTCCACGTTGAAGACTTATTTAGACATTGAAAATTGGCCGAGAAAGGAATATTTTTATTTTTTTAGGAAAATGGACGAGTCTTTTTTAGCACCACTTTAGTGCTGGATCGTATTCGAGCCTGTCGTTTTGCGCATAGGCTTTCGTGGCGGCAAAATGTTTATTGTCGGGTCTAAATCTATCCCAAGACCAATCAGAGCATGTTCAAAGCGAGAATCAGCAATAAGCGTTATCTGCGCAATTAATTCTATGGTTGCTACAACTGTTAACAGTAAAATAAATAATAACTTTTTTCACTGTCTTGTTGTTTGATTAACCCCTTGGGTGCAATTATTTAAAATAAAAACCATGGACTAGATATTGGTCAAGATACTGAAATCTTGTGTCTTGAAGTTGAAAAACGGTCAACATCTATGTTAAGTCTAGAAAAAATTATTTTAGCATTTTAGAACTGATAAGTTTTTTATATTGTCGTTAAAAATGTAAATGTCAAATGGTCAGATAGGACAAAATGTTTTTATTTAGCGGCGATTGCATTTAGTTTGACTGCTGAATTCATGTCGATTTACAATGAAAACGCATTATTTAATCAGTTGAAGAACGGACAGACTATCAGTCTGATTGGATGAAGCGTTTTCACTAAAAGAAGAAGAAAATTGTTTTTATCCGCTGAGCAGGTAAGCATCTTATTTTTTAAAGTTTGAAGATTATCTTACTGTTAATAGTATGTCTTTGGAATTTTGTAAATTCTCACGTCAAAACTAGACCCTGCTTAAATGGAAAACGAACAATGCCAATAGCTGTTCATGTACATCCCGGTTTGGGAAATGGTCTTCATGTAGGGCGGCTGACCGATTGTTTTCAAGAGTTAATGACCTTGTAGCATTGGGGTTAAAAGATATATGTCCAATTGGCACCATCACTAATTACAATCACTGTTTTTAACGAAGCGTTGAATGGCAATATTAATGGCAATGGGGTTAAAGTCGAGGAATCCTTCGCGAAAATCGCTCCGCCGAAAGTATAGATGAGTGCATTGACTGAATTTGAAATATTTCTCAAAATGTAGGTCCTTCCGGGATAGGTTAATGCATTGGGTAAAATAAATTCTTGCCCAGTGATCCCGCTTGTGGCTACAGGAGTTAAAGAAATGTAAACCCCGTCAACAATAGCCTTAGCATTCCCAGAAGAGCCACCAATAAAAGCTGCTGGAATGCCGATCGTTTTTATGGACAGGTTCCCATTAATGTCTAAGGTACTTAGCGGCACAATGGTGTTGATGCCCACTTGAGCCATGCTGATTGTAAAAAACAGACACAACAATAATGTAAAAAGTATTTTTATAAATTTCATCAGGGTACTTCTTGTTTCGACAACTAAAAGTAATTAAATGTTTTCGTTTTCGTTTTCGATTGGTCAGCGAAATCGTTTTCGTGTTGACAACTTGTTAAAAATGACGTTAATATCTTAGAATTTAAATAAAAAAGCGGCAAGATCAGTTGCCGCTTTTAAACAATAATTTCATTACAGAAGGTTTAATCATTTGAAGATTTCGTTCTTGTATGCTGCCACTTTAAGGGCGACAAATCCATTCCATTTTTTATCGATTTCGAACTTTTGCTGTGACAGCGCCAATTTCAGAATTATAACCTATTCAAAAATGTATCTGATTGAGCATCACTGCCTCTTTGCTAAACCACTCTTTAAAAATAAGGTGTTTTTTTGCGCATCTTCTGATAGATAACTGTTTGAAAAGACAACGGCTTCACTACATTCCTAGTCTTAAAAAAACTAAAAGCTGACAAAAGTAGACCGTAGCGGTAGTTCCAGAATTAAAAATCATTTTGGTTGCATTTATCAAATTTAAAAATTCAGACGTCCGATTTATTGATTCATTTGCAAATGTTCTTGATCTAATCGAATAGTATTACATGAATACTCATCGCAGGCCTTTTTGCATTATTTGCCCAACAATAGCAGTTCTGAAACGACTACTTCGGTAAAATACTTTTTGTCACCGTTTTTATCATCGTAATTGCGGTGGGTTAGTTTGCCTTCCACGGCAATATGGCTCCCCTTGACAACAAATTTTTCAATAATTTCGGCTGTTTTTCCCCAAGCAACGATATTGTGCCATTGGGTATTCTCCACTTTTTCTCCTTTGTCATTTTTGTAAACATCGTTGGTGGCAAGCGTGAGTTTGGCTAATTTTTTTCCGGATTCCATCGTGATGACTTCTGGGTCATTACCTGTGTTTCCGATCAATTGGACTTTGTTTTTTAATGTAATCATGGCGTTTAAAAATTTTAAGGTTACTGTTATATAATGTTTTTCTTGCCGAAACTGTTGTTGTTCGACTGGGCAAAGTTGCAAAGACCGTCTAAAGTTATTCGGTAAATAACCATTTAATTTCGGTTGTAAATACTTGTAACCGTTTGCAAATGGAAATAAATATTTATATTTGGTTGGTTTTAAAAGTTTTACAAAAATCGCATTTAAAACAAAAGCGCGTTATCGCTAGCCCTGATTGCGACGGTATCCTTTTTAGTCGGGCATTTACTGGACTAAAAAGATAAAGGCAAAAGCAGGCGGAAGGTTTATAAATTACAACTAAGATGCTGCTTCTAAAAATCGACACCATGAAAACCTGTTTGGAATGCCAAGATAAAATTATAGGCCGTGAAGACAAAAAATTTTGTAGTGATGGCTGCCGCAATGCGTTTAACAACAAAATAAACAAAGACAGTACAAATTTTATGCGCAATATAAACAACAAGTTGCGTAAAAATTATCGCATTCTCTCGGAACTCAATGCTGACGGAAAAAGTAAAACAACACGAACCAAACTTTTAAGCAAAGGGTTTGACTTCGGTTTTTTTACCAACATCCTTCAAACCAAAACCGGAAATACCTATTACTTTCTGTACGATCAGGGTTACTTACTTTTAGAAAATGATTTTTTTATGCTTGTAAAAAAAGACCAGTGAAGCCCCCGAACGCAACCATGAAAAAAAAATATTCTTCCTTTTTATCCGCGCTATTTATACTTGCTGTGCTGCTTGGTATTAATTACTCGATGATGCCCAAGTGGATATCTGATCACAATTCTTTATCTGAATTCTCTACCCAGCGCGCCACACAACACATTAAAATGATTGCAGAAAAACCTCATTTTGTAGGTTCTAAAAATCATGAAGTCGTGGCCGATTATATCAAAGAAGAATTGCAAAAACTTGGCCTTGAAACTCAAATGCAAGAAGGAATTACGCTTTCCGATTGGGGAAATCTTGTCAAATCTAAAAATATCATGGCGCGAATAAAGGGATCCGATAACGGCAAAGCGCTGTTGCTGCTTTCTCATTATGACAGTGCACCGCATTCTTCCTCGCTTGGCGCAAGTGATGACGCCTCTGGTGTGGCCACCATTTTAGAAGGGGTACGTGCTTTTCTTCACGCAAAGACGGCGCATAAAAACGATATTGTTATTTTGTTTTCGGATGCTGAAGAATTGGATCTCAATGGCGCAGCTCTTTTTGTAACCCAAAGCCAATGGGCGAAAAGTATTGGTTTGGCACTCAATTTTGAGGCACGGGGCACTAGCGGGCCGAGCTACATGCTAATGGAAGTTAACCATGGAAATTCAAAACTCGTCAAAAGTTTTGCCAAAGCAAACCCGAAATATCCAGTTTCAAATTCGCTGATGTATAGCATTTATAAAATGTTGCCAAACGATACAGACTTGACCGTCTTTAGAATACAAGGAAAAATACAAGGGTTTAATTTTGCTTTCATTGATGGGCGTTTCAACTACCATTCTGCGCAAGATGATTATGTTCATATCGACCCCGCCACGATTGCACACCAAGGAACTTACCTGATGCCATTATTGCTCTATTTTTCAAATGCTGATTTGCAACAGATGGAGGCAGCTGATGATTTTGTGTATTTCAGTACGCCTTTTTATTTTGTAAATTATCCCTACAATTGGGTACTCCCGATGTGGATTGTCGCGTTACTGTTGTTCTTTTTTTTAGTCTTTATTGGCATTGGAAAAAGGGTACTGGTGGTCAAGGAAATTGCCAAAAGTTTTGTGCTTTTCCTCGGTGCGTTAATCGTAGCTGGCGGTTTGGCTTTTTGGGGGTGGAAGTGGATTCTTTTCATTTATCCACAGTACAATGATCTGATTAAAGGGTTTACTTACAATGGCCACTGGTATATTGCCGCGTTTGTCGCACTGAGTTTAGCGATTGCATTTCTAGTTTACATCAGAATAAAAACTGAAAATTTAGTCGTCAATTACACTATTGCGCCTTTATTTTTTTGGATCTGCATCAATTTTGCACTTGTCTTTTACTTGCCTGGAGCTGGGTTTTTTATCATTCCCGTTTTTTTCGGATTGCTGATGCTCGCCTATTATGTCATTACCCAAAGAACCAGTCTTTTTTTAAATTCATTTTTGGCAATTCCCTCATTGATGATTGTGGCCCCTTTTATAGTGATGTTTCCGATTGGTTTGGGACTTAAAACGCTAGCCGGAAGCGCTATTTTAACCGTTTCGCTTTTTGGTTTGCTACTTCCTGTGTTTGGCCTGTTTGCAAAAAAAGGAAACTGGGCATTTTTAATGTTGCTGTTATCCGCTGGATTTTTTGCCATGGCCCATTACATTTCAAGTTATAAAAAAGAACAAGCCAAACCCAACAGTTTGCTGTATGTCTACAATGCAGACAAAAACAAAGCGGTATGGACTAGTTATGATACCAACTTAGACGAATGGACTTCCAATTACTTTGGTGAAAATCCAAAACACTCGGTTACTTTGAACGCTTTACAATTGTTTAGTAAGTACCATTCTGCCTTTACTTATGAAGCCCCGGCTCCTCTAAAAAACCTCGCGAAACCCGCCATAACCTTTTTAATGGATTCTACAGGAGGCACCCAACGGTATTTTAGGATTAAGATTTCACCGAATCGGACTGTCAATCGTTATGATGTGTTTGCCAGCGAAAAAATGATATTTCACAACCTCAAAGCCAATCGGGCAATTGCTGTGGGACAAAAGGGATCTGTATTTCGGCGTTCGGGAAAACGCATTCTGAGTTATTATGTTGTCGATCAAGAACCTTTAGAATTACAGTTCAGCATTGCGAAAGAGAGTGTTTTTGATATGGATGTACTGGAAAGTTCCTTCGATTTGTTGCACAATTCTCTATTTAGCATAGTTCCAAGAAAAAACTGGATGATGCCTGCGCCATTTGTACTGAATGACGCGGTGTTGATTTACCAAAAATTAAAACCAACCCTTGCTGTAACCAAGCTAAAGCGGCAGCCACTTATTACAACTTCTGCAGTGATTAAAGACAGTTTAAACTTAGCGATCGATTCCTTAAAATTACCGAAATAAATATGATTCAAATTAGTATTCTTGGTTGCGGATGGTTGGGCTTGCCCTTGGCAAAGGCGTTGCTCGAAAAAGGATTTTTGGTTAAAGGATCTACCACGTCTGAACCGAAACTGCCACGATTAAAAGATATCGGTGTCGCTCCGTTTTTGATAACGCTTCATGCCGATGCCATTTCGGGTGACTTGGTTTCTTTTTTAGAAAATGCACAAATTTTAATTATCGATATTCCTCCCCAACTGCGTGGTGTTGAAAAAGAAAATTTTGTAACAAAAATTAATACTCTATTGCCGTTTATTGAAAGGTCTTCGATAAAAAAAGTGCTTTTTGTAAGTTCTACTTCGGTATATTCAGATGACAATACCACCGTTACTGAAACTACTTTTGCACAGCCCGTATCAGAAAACGGAATCCAATTGCTGCAAGCCGAACAACTTTTGCAACAAAACAAAGCATTTTTAACCACGGTTGTTCGTTTTGGAGGGTTAATCGGTGCAGACCGACATCCAATTAAGTCTTTGGCAGGAAGAAAAAATATTGAAAATCCAAATGGTTTCATCAATCTCATTCATCAAAAAGATTGTATTGGTATCCTGTTGAAAATTATAGAAAAGGAAATGTGGAATGAGACCTTTAACGCCGTAACGCCCTTCCATCCTACCCGAAAAGAATATTACACACAAAAAGCAATTGATTATGATTTGCCATTGCCCGAATTTGAAGCGATGCATTCTAACATCGGAAAAAAGATTTCGAGTGAAAAGGTGGTACAGCTCTTAGCATACGAATTTAAAGTGCCCTATTTGTAGTTGCCATTACTAACTTGCAATACCAAACTGCTATCTATTATGAAAAAACTACACTTTGCTCTGGCGTTTGCCCTTTTAACTTCTGTCGTTGCATCTGCACAACAAAAATTGGGGGTTGTCGTTCCCAATGAAAATCTGATCACGCAAAACATTCCCGATATCTCAAAGGAATTGGCGGGTCAGGTAAAAAAATATTCTGAATCGCGCGGAGCCTCGATAGCGGCGATTCATCCGACTAAAAAAGAAGTATTAATCAGTACCCGTTTTGGTGCTACCCTACAATTTCATCTGGTAAAGCAGCCGATGGGCGCCAGAACCCAGCTCACTTTTTTTGACGAACCAGTCAGCGGTGCCACCTATGAGCCGATCAATGGCGCTTATTTAATTTATTCGAAAGACAGTGGGGGAAACGAATTTGGCCAATTGTATAAGCTCGATTTAAAAAACCTGCAGTCCACGCTGCTCACTGATGGCGGTCGTTCGCAAAATAGCGGCATTACTTGGCGCAAAGATGGAAAAGGGTTTTTCTATTTATCTACCAAACGAAATGGCGGTGACCGGGATATTTACTTTATGGATCCCAGCAATCCAGCAAGCGAAAAATTAATTTTGCAGCTCAAAGGCGGCGGTTGGGGCATTACCGATATCGCTGCAGATAATAAGACACTGCTGGTTAGAGAATATCTTTCGGCCAACGAATCGCATGTCTGGTCACTGGACGTTGAAACTGCAAAATTATCAGAAGTAACCGATAGAAAACGGACAAACATTATTCAAACCAATGCCAATTTTTCGGCTAATGCAAACGAAATTTGGTACGTCACGGATAAAGAAAACGAATTTCAACGGCTAGCCACTTTAAATTTAACAACAAAAGAAATCACCTACCACACAACAGCTATCCCGTGGAATGTGGAAAGTTATGAACTGTCTGAAGACAAAAAATTATTGGTCTTTATTACCAATGAAGCCGGATCCAATAAAATGTACCTAATGAATACGCAAGACAAGCGCTATGAAGCGGTTAAAAATATTCCTGTCGGAATTATCAGCAGTGCAGCTTTCACGAAAGACAACCAACAAATTTTTTTCACACAGTCTACAGCCAAAACTTCGTCTGACGTGTACCAACTGAACATAAAAACAGGCACCATTGACCAATGGACCAAAAGTGAACTTGGTGAAATGCAGGAATCAGATATTGCCTTACCCCAACCCATCACATGGAAAAGTTTCGACAACCTCGACGTTTCTGGATTTTACTATTCGGCTTCACCCAAATTTACCGGAAAAAGACCGGTTTTAATTAACATCCACGGAGGACCTGAAGGTCAATCTATGGCTGCTTTTTTAGGTTCTGGAAATTATTACACTAATGAAATGGGGGTCGCGCTGATTTTTCCAAATGTCCGCGGTTCTTCGGGTTTTGGGAAATCGTTCATCGCCAAAGACAATGGTTATCTTAGGGAAGATTCGGTGAAAGACATCGGAGCCTTATTAGATTGGATCGCGCAACAACCCGAACTTGATAAAGATAAAGTCATGATTATGGGTGGAAGTTATGGTGGCTATATGAGTTTAGCGACCGCCTTTCATTATGCCGATAGGATTAAATGTTCGGTAGACGTGGTGGGCATCTCCAACTTTAATACGTTCTTGAAAAATACGGAAGAATACCGCCGCGATTTGAGACGGGTAGAATATGGCGACGAAAGAGATCCGAAAATAGCTGCCTTTTTTGAAAAGATTGCCCCGTTGAGCAATACCGAAAAAATAAAAAAACCGTTGTTCATTATTCAAGGCACAAACGATCCTAGGGTTCCGGTAACCGAAGCTACGCAAATGCGCGATAAGTTAAAAATTCAAGGCAACACGGTTTGGTATCTCGAAGCCAAAGATGAAGGGCATGGCTTTCGCAAAAAACCCAATGTGGATTTTCAGCGGTTGGCCGTTATTCGTTTTATGCAGGAATATCTTTTGAAATAATAAAAAAACCCAGCCAAAAATTCAGACTGGGTTTTTTTTGAAGAGACTTACCAAATTTTGACCCTTTCGTTCGGTGTCAGGTACATTCCATCACCCTGACCAATATTAAAGGCTTTATAAAACGCATCTACGTTTTTTAGTGGCACAAAACCACGGTAATTGCTTGGCGAATGTGGATTGGTTTTGAGTTGGTTTTTTAACGCCTCTTCCCGCATTTTAGAACGCCATATTGTTGCCCATGAAATAAAGAATCGTTGTTCTGGTGTGTAGCCATCAATCAAACCCGGACTTCCATTGGATTTAAGATAAAACTGCAAGCCGTCGTATGCGGCATTGATTCCGCCCAAATCGCCTATGTTTTCACCGAGCGTAAATTTCCCATCCACACGGGCTCCCGGAAAAGGTTCTAACGCACTGTATTGATCGGCAAGTTTATTACCCAGGGCGGTAAACTGCTTTAAATCTTCCTCTGTCCACCAATTTACCAGGTTTCCTTCGGCATTGTATTGTGCACCTGAATCATCAAATCCGTGGGAAATTTCGTGTCCGATTACAGCTCCGATACCACCATAATTTATGGCATCATCTGCTTTGTAGTCATAAAAAGGGGGTTGAAGAATTGCGGCCGGAAATACTATTTCGTTGTAAGGAGGATTGTAATATGCATTTACTTCTTGCGG
Source organism: Flavobacterium sp. (assembly GCA_014378065.1). Classification (GTDB taxonomy): domain Bacteria; phylum Bacteroidota; class Bacteroidia; order Flavobacteriales; family Flavobacteriaceae; genus Flavobacterium. The sequence goes on along the minus strand of JACMOK010000086.1, from coordinate 36,764 downwards.
TGCCATATACCATTCCGTTTTATCAACGGGTTTGTTTAATTTGTCGCGGTCTTTATTAAAATTCCAAATCGAGATCGCTCGCATGGTCGCAAAATAGCTTCCTCCCTCGGCAATACTTTTAATATCTAACCCGGAATAATCTTTCCATTTGTCAGGATAGCCGATTTTGATGGTCATCTTTTCGAGTTTTTCAATCGCTTTCAACTTTGTTGTCGGAGACATCCAGGACAAATTGTTTATTCTAGCTTTGTAGGCGACAATAAGGTTGCGAATCATGTTTTCTGCTTTTAGTTTGGCTTCTGGCGGAAACATTTTTTCTACATACAATTTTCCCAAAGCTTCTCCAATAGATCCATTGACCGTATACAAGGCACGTTCTTCCAGCGGCCTTCTTTTTAAGGTGCCGTTTAATGTCTTTCCGTAAAAATCAAAATTGGCGTTTCCTATAGTATTGGATAGTTGACCTGCGGTTTGGTTCAACAACGTCCAGCGCATATACGCTTTCCAATCGTCAATCTTATTTTCAGCAAGAATTGTTTGTAAAGCAGCCATGTATTTGGGTTGGTTCACAATAACATTGTTCAGTTTTGAAAAACCCAGCCCCGTAAAATAAGCATTCCAATCAATGGCAGGCGTTAATTTTTGAAGCTCAGCAACCGTCATTGGGTTGTATTGCTTTTTACTGTCTCTTCGCTCCACCCTGTCAAGCCGCATCGCTGCCATTTTTATTTCGAGTTGCAAAATATTGTTTGCTTCCTTTTTAGCTTGGCCAGCGCTTTCTCCCAAAAACTGTAGCATTTTGCCCAAATGCAGTACATATTTTTCGCGCTTCTCTTTAGAACCAGCATCGTCTGAAACGTAGTAATCTTTATCTGGAAGGCCCAATTTGCCGGGAGAGATGCTCACCGAGTTATTGTTACTGTTCATTTTATCGGCACCTATGTTCACTGAAACAAAGCCAATTCCGCCCGCAGGTTCCATTTCAATCATTACCTTTTGCAAATCCTGAATGTTCTTGATGGCGTCTATGTTAGCCAGCGATGTTTTGATCGGAGTCATGCCCTGTCTGTCTCGCGCAACAGTATCCATAACTGCGTTAAATAAATTAATTGCTTTGCCTTGATCGGTATTGGATTTGTATTTTGGATTTTTGGCCGCATCTTTTAAAATGACCATTACATTTTTATTGGTTTTCTCATACAGCTCTTCGCCACTTCCCCAAGAAGTTTTGTCGGCTGGTATGACGGTTTTGTCGAGCCACGCGCCATTTACAAACCGGTAAAAATCATTGTTGGGCGTTACCAACTTGTCCATATTAGTCGTGTTGATTCCGGGTATTTCATTTAGTGCAGCATCTTGAGCATGACTGAGGTAAAAAGCGAAGAGGATCGGAATGACAAAAAATAAGTTCTTTTTAATATGTCTTTTCATTTTTTAATTATTTGATTACGCATGCAAAACTATTGATAATTTCTAAGTAATCTTGTTAAATAAAAGCCTCGGAAACATTTCATTATTTTAACTAAACGTAAGTCCGGGTTTTTGTACTTTTGTTATAAAATTGTTTATGTTAGATTTCTTTAAAAACTTTCGAATTTTTTTCGGGGTCATGGCGGTAATTTCTGTCATCATTATCTCTTTATTTTATACGGCATTAACGCCAAAAAAGAAACTTCCCATTTACAATCCTTCGGATGTCAATCCAGAACTGGTAGACAGTACGGTGCAATATATCAGTAAGTACCATACAATCGCCGATTTTTCATTTACCAACCAAAACGGTAAAAAAATTACCCAAAAAGACTATGAAGGAAAAATTTATGTCGCCGATTTTTTCTTTACAACCTGCGGTTCAATCTGCCCGAAGATGACTACTCATCTCATCGAAATACAAAAAGCGATTCTTGATAATCCAAAAGTAATGTTGCTCTCCCACACCGTGATGCCTGAAATTGATAGTGTTGCTATTTTAAAGTCGTATGCAATTAAAAATGGTGTCAATGATAAGAAATGGAATTTGGTGACCGGAGATAAAAAAGACATTTACCGCATGGCAAGGACCTCCTATTTAGCCGTTAAATTAGGCAAACCTTCTGAACTCTATGATATGGTACATACCGAAAATTTCGTGCTTGTAGACACCAAACGAAGAGTACGTGGGTTTTATGACGGAACAAAAAATGAAGATATTCAAAAGCTGCTGGCTGATATTCGTTTTTTATGTGAAGAGCAATAAATCGTAAAGCTGATATTTATCATTTAAAATTCTTTTTTTATCTGTACTTTTGCAATCTTAATTCAATCTAAATAAGATTTGCAACCTACGATAGCCAGTTTGAAAAAAGGTGATAAAGCCATCATCAAAGGGTTTGATGTTGAATCCATTCCGTTGAAATTATTAGAAATGGGCTGCTTGCCAGGAAATGAAGTAGAGCTCTTGCAAATCGCGCCATTTGGTGACCCGTTGTATCTCAATGTCAATGGTTCCCATCTTGCAATCCGATTGGAAACAGCGCGCGAAATTGAAGTAGATCTCATCAAAAACAACAGCTGATGGCGAGCTCCAAAAATATCAACGTCGCCTTGATCGGAAACCCCAACACCGGAAAAACTTCTGTGTTCAACCAGCTTACAGGACTTAATCAGCAAGTTGGAAATTATCCCGGTATCACCGTTGAGAAAAAAATTGGCTTCTGCAAACTACCCAATAATGTCAAGGCGAATATTTTAGATCTGCCGGGCACATATAGCCTCAACGCCAGTTCTATTGATGAAAATGTAGTTATTGAATTGTTGTTGAATAAAAACGATAAATTATTTCCTGATGTCGCTTTACTTATTACTGATGTCGAAAATCTGAAACGCAATTTATTGCTTTTTACTCAAATAAAAGACCTTGAAATTCCCACCATCTTGGTCATCAATATGGCCGATTTGATGCAGTATAAGGGCATTTCACTCGACATCCAACACCTCGAAGAACAACTCAAAACAAAAATAGCGCTGATCAGTTCGCGAAAAGGTTTTGGCATCAACGAATTGAAAGATCTTATCGTAACGTATCCCGATATTTCTACAGAGCCCTGTTTAAATGCTTCGGTAATTGATCCGGAGTATTTTGATAAGTTGCGCAAAGCATTTCCCCACCAATTGTTGTATAAATTGTGGCTGGTTATTACGCAAGATGTCAACTTTCTTAATTTGGAACGCAACGAAATTCGTAATTCTTTTACCAAATCACATGCTGATCTCAAACGCTTACAACAAAAAGAAACCATAAAAAGGTACCAATTCATCAATGAAGTTTTAAAACAAGGACAAAAAATAGACACTTCTATTGCCAAGGATTTTAGAAGCAAACTCGATCGAATTTTAACTCATAAATTCTGGGGCTACGCCATCTTTTTTATTATATTGTTTGTCATCTTTCAATCTATTTTTGAATGGTCGAAGGTTCCGATGGATCTTATAGACAGCACCTTTGCAACGCTAAGTTCACTTGCCAGTCAAAAACTGCCTGCCGGCGTATTAACCAATTTAATTTCGCAAGGCATCATTCCCGGGATTGGAGGTATTTTAATTTTTATTCCGCAGATTGCCTTTTTGTTTTTGTTTATTTCAATTCTCGAAGAAAGTGGCTACATGAGTCGTGTGGTTTTTTTGATGGATAAGATTATGCGCAAATTCGGGCTGTCCGGAAAAAGTGTCGTTCCTCTCATTTCTGGCACAGCATGCGCGATTCCTGCGATTATGGCGACGCGGAATATAGAAAACTGGAAAGAACGGCTGATTACTATTTTAGTAACGCCTTTCACCACTTGTTCTGCGAGACTGCCGGTATACGCCATTATAATTGCTTTGGTAATTCCAGACCAACGTTTGTTCGGTATCATCAACATGCAGGGATTAACGCTTATGTTGCTGTATCTTTTGGGGTTTGGGATGGCAATTTTTTCAGCTTATGTGCTCAATAAAATACTTAAGATAAAAGGCAAAACCTATTTTGTTGTTGAGATGCCTAATTATAAACTGCCGCTGTTTAAAAACGTAGCAATTAATGTGATTGAAAAAACCAAAGCTTTCGTCTTCGGCGCCGGTAAAATTATCTTGGCCATTTCAATCGTTTTATGGTTTTTGGCTTCAAATGGGCCAAAGGAAAATTTTGGGAATGCCGCTCAGATTATAATCGAACGAAACAAAGACAATCCACTGCCTCCTTTTGCATTTCAAAATGCCGTGGCTTCCCAAAAATTAGAAAGCTCCTACATCGGAATAATGGGCAAAACGATCGAACCCGTAATTTCACCTCTGGGTTACGACTGGAAAATTGGGATTGCAGTGATTAGTTCTTTTGCCGCGAGGGAGGTTTTTGTCGGCACGTTGGCCACCATTTATAGCGTCGGTGATATTGATAATGAAGATACCATAAAAAATAAAATGCAGGCCGAAAAAAATCCAGTTACAGGAGCTAAAGTTTTTAATTTTGCGTCCGGAATTTCATTACTGCTGTTCTATGCTTTTGCAATGCAGTGTGCCAGCACCTTGGCGGTGACTAAAAAAGAAACCAATTCTTGGAAATGGCCCGCGGCACAGTTGATTTTTATGAGTGGCTTGGCATATCTTATCGCTTTGCTTGCTTATCAACTTCTAAAATAATTATTATGATTCAACAAATCGCAGCATTGATCATTTTAGGATTGGCCGTTATTTTTTTGGTACGGAAGTTTTTCTGGAAAAAAAAATCAGATAAAAACTGCGGCAACGGAAATTGCGGCTGCAGCTGATCATTTCAAATAATCAATTTTAATGTAATATGCTTTGGGGTCAATCGGATTTCCTTCTTTTGGATAAGGAAAAACCGAAATATTTTTAATATTTTTTTTTCCTAATGGTACATATTTAGAAAACCATGCTGTGTTTTCGGCTAGCTGTTTCGAAGAAACCGTCATTGTCGTTTCGTTTAAAAATTTCCTGTCTTTATAAACCATAACTACTATTTTTACTTCTCCCGCCCAAATACAATCAACACCTTCTGGGCAACGGGAATCAGCAATCACGCTTTTCAATTGCAAGCGAAACCCTTTCTTCTTGATGCATTCAGTTTGGGTGATTTTAAAGGATTGGGTTTTTAATTTTTGCGGCGTTTGTCCCGAGCACAAAGTGATAAAAGTTAATAAAAAAAGCAAACTTAATTTTTTCATGAGTTCAATTTAAGGACTAAAGTTACGCAAATGAATTACACTAACTTGACAAATAGATTGCCTGCAATTTTATTGGAGATGATCAATTCAGTTTGGTCTATTCTAATTTTAAGAGATTGGTCAAAATCTTCTTTGGCCAGAATTTCAATTTGCGAACCCAAAGCTATTCGATTTTTATCGAGATATTTCAAAAAATCTGCAGAAGAGTCTTTAACACCTACGCAGATTCCGATTTGGTGGAAGTTTAATTCTGAAAGCAGTAATTTTTCGATTTTAATGATCAAACCATTGGCGTCCGGAATTGGGTCACCGTGGGGATCTTTAGTAGGATTGCCCAAAAAATCATCGAGTTTATTGATCAGTTTCTCAGATTTGATGTGCTCCAGTTGCTCGGCGATATCGTGCACCTCATCCCACGAAAAATCGAGTTTTTCGACTAAAAACACTTCCCACAATCGGTGCTTTCTGACGATCATTTTAGCCGATAGTTTGCCTCTTTCTGTCAGCGAAACGCCTTGGTATTTTTTGTAATTAACGAGGTCCTTTTCTGCCAATTTTTTTAGCATGTCGGTGACAGAAGACGCTTTGGTTTCAATCATTTCGGCAATGGCATTCGTGCTGACGCCGTCATCTGCAACGTTTGTCAGGTGGTAAATGGTTTTGAGGTAGTTTTCTTCTGAAAAGGTCATGGTGTTTTTATTTTTTAGCCCTGATAACAGTGGAAATCCTTTTCTTTTTTTATCTTTTAAAAAAGAAAAGATTGGAGCGGAAAGCAGGAAACAGCTCCTGAACCTTTTTAATTTTTAACGATAAACAGCGGAATGGAGATTTCATGTCTGACATTATCCACTGTGGTTCCGAAAATCAAATCTTTAAATCCGTGATGACCGTGAGTACCCATAATCAAAATGTCATACGCTCCTTCATTGATGATTTTTGAAATCATTTTTCCTGGTTTTCCGAAGCCCAATTTAGTGTTTACCGAGTAGCCTTTACCGGATAAAATCTCGTAATATTCGTGTAGTAATTTTTCGTCAATCGAAGTTTCATGGTCAATAATTTTATTGCCGTACATCATTGCTCCAACGGTTTCCACGATATGAATCAAGGTGTACTCGGCTTCCTTTCCGCCCATGTCAATCGCGTGCTGCAAAGCCTTTTCATCAGCGGCAGAAAAATCAACCGTAATAGCAATATTTTTTTTGGTATACGTCTGAGAGGGTGAAAACTTTAACTTTAAATGATGGGGTGAATGGTTCGGAATTTCTTGTTTGGCTCTTGACACCATCGGCTGAAAAACGATGTAGAGTAATAAAATTAAAAAACCAACTGCCAGCGGTACCACCGTCAACCACAAAATTAATTGGTTATCTGACGTTTCCAGCCAGCCTTGAATTTGAGAAAATACCAGTTTTCCGTTTAGAGAAACAATGATTGTAGCGATGATCCAAGCGGCGATTTGGGTCATTTTGCCAATATGAAATCCTTTCATTTTTGATTTGTCACTGACGAAATGAATTAACGGAATGATGGCAAAACCCAATTGTAAACTTAAAATCACCTGACTTAAAATCAGTAATTTTCCGGTCACGCTTTCTCCGTAAATCAGAATCACGACGACGGCTGGAATAATGGCAATAAGTCGGGTAATGATTCTTCGAACCCAGGGTTGAATGCGTAAATTCAAATAACCTTCCATCACGATTTGACCGGCTAGGGTTCCGGTGATGGTTGAACTTTGTCCCGCCGCGATGAGCGCGACTGCAAACAAAATCGGGGCCCACTGCGTTCCTAACATAGGTTCTAAAAACCGATGGGCATCTTGAATTTCAGCCACTTCATACATTCCATTGTTGTAAAAGGTGGCGGCAGCCAAAATTAATATCGCCGCATTTACAAAAAAGGCTAAATTTAAAGCAATGGTAGAATCGATAAAATTATATTTCAACGCTTGTTTGATTCCTGCCACGCTTCTGTCAAATTTTCTAGTCTGCACCAATGAAGAATGAAGGTATAAGTTGTGGGGCATTACCGTCGCGCCAATAATACCAATGGCGATGTACAATGCCGATTCATTTGGTAAAGACGGAATGAGGCCGTATATCACTTTAGTTAATTCAGGCTGTGCGAAAATCATTTCAAATACAAACGAAAAGCCAATGATGGCAACTAAGACGATAATAAAAGCTTCCATTTTCCGAATGCCTTTATTGATCAGAAATAGCAAAAGGAACGTATCCAACACGGTAATTAACACCCCTTGTACCAAAGGAATATCAAACAACAAATTGATCCCGATAGCCATGCCCAATACTTCTGCCAAATCGCAGGCCGCAATGGCAATTTCGGCTAAAAAGTATAGAATATAATTGATGAACTTCGGATAGGTTTCTCGTGAGGCTTGCGCCAAATCACGCTGGGTGACAATCCCCAACCTCGCACTCAGACTTTGTAAAAGCAGCGCCATAATGTTGCTCATCAGCAAAACCCAAAGCAGGGCATAACCAAATTGACTGCCACCAGCGATATCGGTGGCCCAATTTCCGGGATCCATGTAGCCAACACTAATCAAATAGGCGGGCCCAAAAAAAGCTAGAATCTTCCTAAAAAATGTGGTTTTATTTTGGGTCGGTACCGATTCGTTGACTTCTTCTAATGATTTACTCATCTGTTTTTCATTTCAGAAAACAAATATATATTTATTTTTTTGTTTTATAAAATATAATTTTTAGATTTGTCTAAATTTAATTTTGTTTGTTTTGAAAAATATAGCATTTTTATTATTGGCTTGTTTTAGTTGTCTTTCCTGCGAGCAAAGCTTTGTAAGCCAGCCGTCACAAGATCAGTTTTTAGATGGCACCATAACTGGGTTGTCGAGCGCCGAATTATCTCAGTTTTTGAAAGGAGATGCTGCGGTCAACGAGGTTTTTACCCGCCAGACGGGTTTGGGTTCTACCTTTGTTGGAACAAGTTGCATCAATTGTCATGCTGGCGATGGCAAAGGGCATCCGTTTACTTCCCTTATTCGTTTTGGTCAGATAGACGAAACGGGAAATCAATTTTTAAATCAAGGCGGTCCTCAATTGCAAAACAGGGCTTTGCCTGGTTTTTTACCTGAACAAATTCCGATCGGCGCCACCTTTTCAAAGTTGATGCCGCCCGCATTTACAGGTTTGGGTTTTTTGCAATATGTTACCGATGACACAATCCTAGCGATGGCAGATCCGAATGACATGAACAACGACGGAATTTCAGGAACCGTCAATTGGATTAATATTCCGTACTATGCAATTCCGCATCCGAATGCCATCAGTCAAAGCGGAAAATACATCGGTCGGTTTGGCAAGAAAGCCTCCACATTCAGTTTATTTCAGCAAACCATTACGGCTTATAATCAAGATATGGGCATTACTTCGGCTTATAATCCTATCGATCATTATACCAATTTAGAAATTGATCCCGAAGTTTCAACTAATAAAATTAATGACATTACTTTTTATCTGAAAACATTAAAGGCACCCATCCAAAGAAATCAAAATGATGCCGTTGTACTTCAAGGAAAGAATTTATTTGAACAGGTCAATTGTGCAGGTTGTCATAAATCGACGTTAACTACAGGTTTTTCTGAAATTCAACCGCTTTCTTACCAAAATTTTTCGCCTTACACCGATTTACTCCTGCACGATATGGGCAACGCGCTCGATGACGGATACACCGAGGGAGCTGCCAAAACCTACGAATGGCGCACACCTCCTTTGTGGGGAATTGGGCTATCCGCAAATTCTCAAGGCGGCAATCTTTTCCTGATGCACGATGGAAGAGCCAGAACTATTGAAGAAGCAATTAACTTTCATGGCGGAGAAGCAGTCAACAGTAAAAATGCCTTTGACGATCTAACGTCCCAACAAAAAATAGCCCTGCTCCAATTTATAAAATCATTGTAATTATGAATAGAAAACAATTTTTAAAAACCTGTGGATTTGGCTGTATGGCGGGAATGGCTGGGGTTACTTTATTGCAAAGTTGCGCAACTTCACAGGTAATCTCGCAAGAGATCAGGGGTTCAGATATTATCGTCCCCATTTCTGATTTTGAAAAAAAAAGCGACCAAAACACCGACTATAAAAAATATGTAATCATCCAAAATGAAAGGCTGAAATATCCCATTTGTGTGTTCCGATTTAGCCCTACGGATTATTCGGCAGTCTTAATGGCCTGTACCCATCAAGGAGCAGAATTACAGGTTTTTGGAGATAAATTACAATGTGCTGCACACGGAAGTGAATTCAGCAACAAAGGGGTTGTAGAAAACGGTCCCGCCAATGTCGATCTGAGGAAATTTCCAGTTCTTATTGAAAACAATGTTCTTAAAATTTCGTTGACATGAAAATGAAATACTCCTTCACGTTATTTCTTTTTGGCTTATCCATTTTTCATTGTGTTGCACAAATCGACCCCGCATTACTAAAAAGAGTTCCGCAAGATACCGTGAAACAACTTTTAAACATGGATGCCATCTACAACAGACCCGCCCTTAATATTGGAAAAACACCTATCGCTATCGGAGGATATGTTGAAACAAACTGGCAACACCTGACCACAGACGGCATCTCCGAAGGACATCAGTTTCAAGCCCGAAGACTGTCCGTATTTATGTCGTCAGCTATCAGCAAAAGGATAAAATTTTTAAGTGAAATTGAATTTGAAGAAGGCGGAAAAGAAATCGCTATCGAATTTGCTTCAATCGATGTTGAATTTCATCCGCTAATAAATTTTAGAATGGGAATAATAGTAAATCCCATTGGCGCCTTCAACCAAAATCACGATGGCCCTAAATGGGAATTTACCGACCGGCCCATTTCAGCAACTCAAATGTTGCCCGGAACTTTCAGCAATGCAGGTGCGGGCATGTTCGGGAAAAAATACACCGGAAATTGGATGTTGGGTTATGAACTATATTTTTCGGGCAGTTTTGACAACTCCATCATTGAAAATTCTGAAAACAAAACTTTTCTCCCCGCGGCAAAAAACAATCCGGAGCGTTTCGAGGAAATCAATAGCGGCGAACCTTTATTTACCGGAAAACTAGCAATTCGAAACAATAAAATTGGCGAAATTGGAATTTCCTACATGGGTGGTGTTTATAATAAATTCAACAATGACGGAATTATCGTAGATGTCAAACGCAGGGTTCGTATTTATGCCATCGATTTCAATACCACGCTTCCCAAATTAAAAACATTCATTACGGGGGAGTTTGCATGGATTTACGTCGATGTACCCAAAACCTACAGCCAACAATTCGGGAACCAACAACAGGGCGGATTTTTAGACGTAGTCCAACCCATTTTAAAAAAAACGATGCTGGGTTGGGAAAACGCCGTGCTGAATCTGGCATGCCGACTCGAATATGTTGACTGGAATGTTGGGAAATTTGAAGAAACGGGTGGAAATATCGGAGAATCCGTCTGGAGTATTATGCCGGCCATTAGTTTTCGACCCACTTCTGAAACCGTCATCCGACTCAATTATCGATTTCAAAAGCAAACCGACCTATTCGAAAATCCGCCCTCGGTCACTGATGGATTTATATTTGGCATCTCAAGCTACTTCTAAATTTAAAATCAATTTCGGGAATAATTTGTTTATTTTTGAAAATGATTTCTCCCCAAACTAAACATTTTGATTACATTTTTACTGGTGCAGGATTGTCCGCATTAATGACGGTTTATAAAATGGTGATCTCCGGAAAGTTTGACGATAAATTGATTTTATTATTAGATCAAAATCCAAAAAAAACCAACGACCGAACCTGGTGCTTTTGGACAGAAAACCAAACTCTCTGGGAGAAAGTGATCTCTAAAAAATGGTATCACGCACTTTATGCAGACCAACATTTTCAACGGGTTTTAAATTTAACTCCCTATTCCTATAACATGATTGCGGGTTTGGATTTTTACAACCATATTTTTGAGCTGATTACAAAACAGAAAAACATCATATTTCTGCAACAAAAAGTAACTGGCTGCAAAGAAATTAAAGCTACCGTAGAAGTAACAACCGAATCGGACAGCTACACTTGTGACCAACTTTTTAATAGTATTTATGATCCCGTAGCCATAAATAAAAATACCAAATATCCTGTACTTCAGCAGCATTTCATCGGTTGGTTTATTAAAAGTGACGAAGATTTTTTCAATTCAGACCAAGCGACCTTCATGGATTTCTCGGTGCCTCAAAAAGGAAACACGCGTTTTATGTATGTGCTCCCTACTTCCAAAAAAGAAGCTTTGGTTGAGTATACTTTGTTCTCAAAACACCTGCTAAAAAAAGAGGAATACGAAAGCGAAATAGTGAAATATATTGAAAAGCTAGGACTTAAAAATTATCAAATTGTTGAAAAAGAACAAGGGAGCATTCCGATGACTAGTTTTCCGTTTTGGAAAAACAACACTAAAAACATCCTGCATATTGGCACCGCCGGCGGCTGGACAAAAGCCAGTACGGGATTTACCTTCAGCAACTCCGATAAAAAATCAACCGAATTAATCACGTTCCTACAAACCCAAACCGACTTCAGAAAATTTCATAAAAAAACTAAATTCTGGTTTTACGATTTGCTCCTCTTAGACGTTTTAGCAGCAAAAAACGAATTGGGAGTCCGTATTTTTTCGGCCTTGTTTCAAAAAGGAAAGCCAAGTTTGATTTTTAAATTTCTAGACGAACAAACTACCTTTTTTGAAGACATTCAAGTCATTATCAAATGCCCCAAATGGTTGTTTGTTAAAACTTTGATGAAAAGATTTTTTTTGAAATCACACCCTAACAAATCTTTATGATTTGCGAAAGACTGTCAAATGGATTTCTTTGTAACTTTACCGCTTAAAAAAACCTTAAAAATACAAATTATGTATCCAGAAGAAATGGTAAACCCGATGCGCGCTGAATTGGCCGACGCAGGTTTCGAGGAATTATATAGCGCAGGTGCCGTAGAAAATGCGGTAGCCAAAGACGGAACTACTTTATTGGTGGTGAATTCCGTTTGTGGCTGTGCCGCCAGAAATGCGCGACCGGGAGCTAAAATGAGTTTAGACAACGAGAAAAAACCAGGTCATCTGGTAACGGTTTTTGCCGGTGTAGACAAAGAGGCCGTAGATGCTGCGCGTGGCTTTATGTTTCCATTCCCACCATCTTCGCCCTGCATTGCGCTTTTCAAAAACGGCGAATTGGTGCACATGCTTGAACGCCATCACATCGAAGGCCGCCCTGCAGAACTGATTTCCGAAAATCTCAAAGACGCCTTTAACGAGTATTGTTAATTTTTCGCCGCTCAGGCTGAAAAACGCAAAGATTAAAAAGCACTATTTATGTAGTGCTTTTTTTATGGGAAGCTATTTCCTGCTTTTCGCTGCAATCTTTTGCTTTCAAAAAAAGCAAAAGGATTTCCACTACAATCAGGGCTATACACCGGTCCCGTTTTTCAAGCTTTCGTCACCAAAACCGTTGTGTCTTTAGAACTTTTCCTTACTTTTGCCATCCACACTTAAACCTGTTTATAGCATGCAACTGTACAACACTTTAAGCGCACAAGAGCGAGCGCTCATGATTGATGATGCCGGAAAACAGCGCCTTACGCTCTCTTTTTATGCTTATGCGCAAATCGAAAGTCCAACACAATTCAGAAACGAATTATTCCTGGCGTGGAATCCTTTAGCGGTTCTTGGTCGCATTTATGTCGCACACGAAGGCATCAATGCCCAATTGTCGTTGCCCGCCGATCATTTTTACGAGTTTAAAGACACGATCGAGAAGTACAAATTCATGAAAGGCATTCGGCTCAATATTGCCGTGGCGCACGACGACCATTCGTTTTTAAAACTGACCGTAAAAGTCCGCGACAAAATTGTAGCCGACGGACTTCACGACGCCACTTTCGATCCGACCAATATTGGCATTCATCTCAAAGCAAAAGAATTCAATGATTTACTAGATGATCCCGATACAATTGTCGTGGACATGCGCAACCATTACGAAAGTGAAATCGGCTATTTTACCAACGCCATCAAACCCGATGTAGATACCTTTCGCGAAAGCCTTCCCATTATCGAAGAACAGCTTTCAGAACACAAACAAGATAAAAAATTGCTGATGTACTGCACAGGCGGCATCCGCTGCGAGAAAGCAAGTGCATACTTCAAACACAAAGGTTTTGAGAACGTCTACCAACTCGAAGGTGGTATTATTGAATACACGCGCCAAGTAAAAGCGGAAGGCTTGGAAAGCAGATTTATCGGGAAGAATTTTGTGTTCGACCATCGTCTCGGCGAAAGAATCACAGACGATATTGTTTCGCAATGCCACCAATGCGGACAACCCTGCGATGTGCATACCAATTGCGCCAACGAAGGCTGCCATTTGCTTTTTATCCAATGTGAAAACTGTGCCGCAACTATGGAGGGTTGCTGTTCAAGCGCCTGCGTGGAAATTATCCATTTGCCTGAGGCGGCACAAAAAATCATCAGAAGCGGGATAAAAAACGGCAACAAAATTTTTAAAAAAGGAAAGTCGGAAGTCTTAACTTTTAAAACCATTTGGACTCCACCGCTAGCAAAAGCAAAAATCAAGAGCGAAGTGTCAGAAGCCAAAAGTGTCAAAATCAAAAAAAAACTCGTTGGAAAAGGCATTCATTATTTTGCAAAGGCGGGAATTGGACAGTTTTATATCGAATTTGGCGAAATTAAAACCGGAGATGCCCTCCTGATCAAAGGCAAGACAACGGGTGAACGATTGGTGACGGTGGGTGAAATGTTTGTCAACGACGCTGCTGCAGATCAAGCGGTGGCGGAAAATACGGTTTCTTTCAAACTGCCGTTTAGGATTCGGCTTTCTGATAAATTATACCGAATAGAAAAATAATTATTCTTGCAAAACCGTGAGGCACAAAGTCTAGCCCCGATTGCAGCAGCATCCTTTTGCGGAGTTTACGCAGTAAAAGATAGAGTGAAAAGCGGGAAAGAGCTACAGAAAAAATAATTTTTATACTTAAAATTTTGCGACCTTTAAGCCTTTGTGGCATTGCGCCTTTTCAACAAAAAATACTATCTTTACCCGGTTAACTTTTTAAGCATTGAAGTTGCGCGCGTCGCGACACTAGATATAGATCATGGCATGTACAAGTTGTTCAACTTCTGATGGCGGAGCGCCTAAGGGTTGTAAAAATAATGGGACTTGCGGCACCGACAGCTGCAACAAATTGACAATTTTTGACTGGCTTTCCAATATGAGTCTTCCTTCAGGCGAAGCGCCTTTTGACTGTATTGAAGTGCGTTTTAAAAATGGCAGAAAAGAGTTTTACCGCAATACGGAAAAACTGACGTTGAGCATGGGCGATATTGTGGCCACGGAGGCTTCTCCGGGACACGACATCGGAATTGTGACCTTAACGGGTGAATTGGTGAGAATTCAAATGAAGAAAAAAGGGGTCAATCCCACGAGCGCGGATGTCACCAAAATTTACAGAAAAGCGTCTCAAAAAGACATCGACATTTGGTCGAGTGCGCGCGACAAGGAAGAGCCGATGAAAGTGCGCGCCCGGGAATTGGCGATTGCACAAAAACTAGAAATGAAAATTTCGGATATTGAATTTCAGGGTGATGGTTCAAAAGCCACGTTTTACTACACGGCCAATGATCGGATTGATTTCCGTGTGCTGATTAAAGATTTTGCCAAAGAATTTAGTACGCGAATCGAAATGAAACAAGTTGGTTTCCGTCAGGAAGCTGCGCGATTGGGTGGAATTGGTTCTTGTGGTAGAGAATTGTGTTGTTCGACTTGGTTGACAGATTTTAGAAGTGTCAATACTTCCGCAGCGCGTTACCAACAACTGTCTTTAAATCCGCAAAAACTGGCTGGCCAATGCGGCAAACTGAAATGCTGTCTAAATTATGAACTCGATACTTATATGGATGCCTTACAAGGTTTTCCTGATTTCGACACCAAATTGATGACTGAAAAAGGCCTTGCTGTTTGTCAGAAACAAGACATTTTTAAGGGTCTGATGTGGTTTGCGTATACTGAAGATTTTGCCAATTGGCATGTGCTGAAAATTGAACAAGTTAAAGAAATACTGGCCGAAAATAAATTGAAAAACAAAGTGTCGTCACTTGAGGATTATGCTGTTGAAGTGACCGCCGAGCCCGAAAAGGACTTCAACAATGCCATGGGTCAGGAGAGTTTAACGCGTTTTGACCAACCGAAGAAAAAGAAAAAATCAAACAAGAAACGCAAGCCAGGTGCAGAAAATGTTATTGTTTCCAATAAAAATAAACCTGAAAATCCGATCCAACCTAGACCCGCCAACAATAAAATAATACCGAATAACAGAAATGAACCTAAAAAGTAATTTTCTATATATTTTTTTCGTGATTTTTTTTTACTCTGCTTTATCGCTGCTCGTGTCATGCGATAAAAAGCGGGTTTTTGATGAATACCATTCGGTGGGGAAAAGTTGGGATAAAGACAGCATTGTAAGTTTTGAGCTGCCGGTCGTCGATACTACAAAACAATACAATTTGTTTTTAAACATTCGAGACAACAATGAATATCCCTTTAACAATCTTTTTTTGATTGTTTCGATGCAACAACCCAATAAAATCACCAAGATTGATACGCTAGAATATCAAATGGCCGATGAACAAGGCATGTTGCTCGGAGAAGGATTTACCGATATTAAAGACAGTAAATTAGTCTACAAAGAACGTATGAAATTTAAAACTGGTAAATATAAAATACAAATCAAACAAGCGGTAAGGCAAACCGGAAAAATTGCAGGCGTTGAAAAATTACAAGGAATAACAGAAGTTGGGTTTAGAATTGAAAAATTAGAATAAGATCATGGCAGCTATAAAAAAAACCAATCCCAACAAGGATATCAATTATTACAAGAATAAATTCTGGAAAATTTTCTTGTATTCGTTCGGTGGCATTTGTTTGTTTTTCATTCTTGCCTCATGGGGACTACTGGGTTCTATGCCGTCGTTTGTAGATCTTGAAAATCCGGACTCCAACTTGGCCACCGAGATTATTTCGTCCGATGGCGTGACCATCGGAAAATTCTACAACGAAAACCGCACGATGGTCAAATATAGCGATTTACCAAAACACCTTGTCGATGCTTTGGTTTCTACTGAAGACGAACGTTTTTATGAGCATTCGGGCATCGACGCACGACGCACGCTTGGTGCTGTGGCGCGTTTAGGCACCAATGGCGGCGCCAGCACACTGACCCAACAGTTGGCGAAATTGCTTTTTCATGGCGAAGGCTCTAAATTCTTGCCCTTAAGAATCATTCAAAAAGCCAAAGAATGGATTATCGCCATCAAGCTGGAACGCCAATATACCAAAAATGAAATCATTGCCATGTATCTTAATAAGGCTGATTTTGTCAATACCGCGGTTGGAATTCGTTCGGCGGCAAAAGTATATTTTGGCAAAGAGCCGCGTGATTTAACGATCGAAGAAAGTGCCATGCTGGTCGGAATGTTAACCAATCCGTCGCTATTCAATCCTGTCAAAAGACCGGAAAAAGTAATTAAACGTCGGAATGTGGTGTTAAAACAAATGGCACGAAACGGCTTTTTAGAAGAGGCGGCCAAAAATGCGCTCGAAGCAAAACCTTTGGTGCTGCATTTCCATCCCGAAAGTCATACCGATGGCATCGCCACCTACTTTCGTGAATACCTTAGGGATTTTATGAAAAACTGGGTCAAAGAAAATAAAAAATCTGATGGGTCCAAATACGACATTTACAAAGATGGTTTAAGAATTTACACGACCATCGACTCCAGAATGCAATTGTATGCTGAAGAAGCGGTCACCCAACATTTGACCAACCTCCAAAAAGAATTTGTCATCGAACAAAAAACCAACAAAAATGCGCCTTTTGTCCGACTCAACGAAGCAGAAACCACAAAGCTGATGCTACAAGCCATGAAGTCATCCGAGCGTTGGAGGACGTTAGCAGCACAGGACAAAACCGACGAAGAAATCATACAGTCGTTCAGCGTAAAAGCAAAAATGAAAGTCTTTACCTGGAAAGGCGAAAAAGATACAATCCTAACGCCAACAGACTCCATCCGATATTACAAAAGCTTCTTACAATCGGGTGTCATGGCAATGGAACCGCAAACGGGCCATGTAAAAGCGTGGGTTGGTGGCATCAATTATAAATATTTTCAATACGATCACGTGGGCCAGGGGGCGCGTCAAGTGGGTTCTACTTTTAAACCTTTTGTTTACGCCACCGCCATCGAACAACTCAACATGTCACCCTGCGATTCAATCATTGATTCGCCGTTTACCATTCCGAAAGGAAGGCACCATGTAACCGAATCCTGGACGCCCCAAAATTCTGATAACAAATACCGTGGCATGGTGACTTTGAAAAAAGCACTCGCCAACTCTATCAATACCGTTTCCGCAAAGCTAATTGATAAAGTCGGCCCCGAAGCGGTTGTAGAGCTGACCCATAAATTGGGCGTCAAATCCGAAATTCCAGTACAGCCGTCCATTGCGTTGGGTGCCGTTGAAATTACCGTGCAGGATATGGTTGCCGCCTACAGCACTTTCGCCAACGAAGGCGTTTACATCAAACCCCAATTCATTTCACGCATTGAAGATAAAAATGGCGTCGTGATTTACGAACCTAGTCCCGATTCTCACGATGTATTAAACAAAGACATTGCTTTCGCCGTTATCAAACTGCTAGAAGGTGTTACCGAAGGTGGCTCTGGAGCGCGTTTACGAACCCAGGGCGGCGGCAACGGTTACAATCGGGTAACGGGTTACCCTTATATGTTTACCAATCCGATTGCCGGAAAAACAGGCACCACACAAAACCAGTCCGATGGTTGGTTTATGGGCATGGTTCCAAATCTGGTCACCGGCGTTTGGGTGGGGTGCGAAGACCGATCGGCACGATTTAAAGGAATCACTTATGGCCAAGGCGCTACCGCTGCACTTCCCATTTGGGCGATTTTTATGAAAAAATGTTACGCCGATAAAGACCTAACCGTTTCCAAAACCGACTTCGAGCGACCAGCGAATTTGTCCATCAAAGTAGATTGCTGGACCCCTGTGAAAGACACCACAGATTTTGAACAAAGTACGGACGAATTTGAATTGTAGTTTTTTCAAAAAATATATATTTTAGAAGCCATTTCCCGCTATCCGTTACAATCTTTTTTGCGGAAAAACCGCAACAAAGGATTTTCACTGCTATCGGGGCTAAACAGACCATAACATATGATCAACAAAAAAGTAAATTCCGTTCAGCATGCACTTCAAGGCATTGAAAGCGGAATGACAATTATGCTCGGCGGTTTCGGATTGTGTGGCATTCCCGAGAATAGCATTGCAGAACTCGTTATAAAAGAAGTAACCAATTTGACCTGTATTTCCAACAATGCCGGTGTCGATGATTTTGGCTTGGGGCTGCTATTACGCAAACGCCAAATCAAAAAAATGATCTCTTCGTACGTAGGAGAAAATGCCGAATTTGAGCGACAAATGCTTTCCGGAGAGCTCGAAGTCGAACTCACTCCGCAAGGCACTTTGGCCGAAAAATGCCGTGCCGCTCAAGCCGGAATTCCCGCTTTCTTTACCCCTGCAGGGTATGGCACAGAAGTCGCAAACGGCAAAGAATCGCGCGAATTCAATGGTAAAATGCACCTGTTAGAAGAAGCCTACAAAGCCGATTTTGCAATTGTAAAGGCTTGGAAAGGCGACGAAGCCGGTAACCTGATTTTTAAGGGAACGGCACGAAATTTCAATGCACCGATGGCCGGAGCGGCGAAAATTACAATTGCAGAAGTTGAGCATTTATTACCCGCCGGAAGTCTTGACCCCAATGAAATCCACATTCCTGGAATCTTGATCCAGCGTATTTTTCAAGGAAAAACATTTGAAAAACGCATCGAGCAACGAACCGTAAGAAAAAAATAAATTTGAAAATTTAAAGGATTATTATCCATTTCCAAATCCTCCAACTATGTTAGGTAAAGAAGAAATCGCCAGGCGCATCGCACAAGAAGTCAAAGACGGATATTATGTAAATCTTGGTATTGGCATTCCAACGCTAGTCGCCAATTATGTTCGCAATGGTCTTTCCGTAGAATTTCAAAGTGAAAACGGTGTTTTGGGGATGGGGCCGTTTCCGTTTGAAGGAGATGAAGATCCCGATGTAATTAATGCCGGAAAGCAAACCATTACTACTTTAAAAGGTGCTTCTTTTTTTGATTCGGCTTTTAGTTTCGGCATGATTCGCAGTCAAAAGGTTGATTTAACAATTCTTGGTGCGATGGAAGTAGCGGAAAATGGCGACATCGCCAACTGGAAAATTCCGGGCAAAATGGTCAAAGGAATGGGCGGCGCCATGGATTTAGTAGCTTCAGCAGAGAACATTATCGTGGCCATGATGCATGTGAACAAAGCGGGTGAATCAAAGATTTTAAAAAAATGTACCTTGCCATTAACCGGCGTGGGTTGTGTCAAAAAAGTGGTGACCGAATTGGCAGTTTTGGAGATTACACCCCAAGGATTTAAGTTGTTGGAAAGAGCACCGGGTGTTTCGGTAGCTCAAATTATTGCCGCTACAGAAGCTGAATTGATTATCGAAGGCGAAATTCCGGAAATGACATTTGACTAAAGTTCCAATAACAACCAATCACTTTAAACGCCAGACTGATTGAAGTGATGGTCTGAGTGTTTATAAAAAAATACCTTATTCTTCGGGAGTCATATTGCCAAAAAAAGAATGCGTTTTTAACTGAATTTCAGCGGTACTTTGTTTAACAAATTCCATGATTTTTTCCAATCGCCGATTTATTAATCAGTGACAAAATCAAAAGCAACATTGGCGACAAACGCTTTGACTGCGGGAACGTTGGTCTTAAAATCTTCTCCCATGTTGATGCGTTTTACTTTCATTATTCTTCCAAATAACCGACTGATCAAATTTCGCTTGATGACTATCTTCTGTTCAGCTATTTCAAATGGTTTTTCACAATGAGCCAATATTTGGGAAACATTCCTTTTCCCTACTGTTTTTGGGCTTCTGCAGTTAGTTTTTGCAACTGCACCTGCTACTCCAAACTGTTGTCGTTGTCAGGTATGTTTTTCCTCTTTTTGAATTTAAATTTAAAAAAACCAACCCGCAACCAATATCGCGGTGATGACGCAAATTAAATCTACCAACAACATCGTTCCCAGCGTGTATCTTGTGTTTTTTATATTGACCGATCCAAAGTATACCGCAATAACATAAAAGGTAGTTTCGGCACTGCATTGGAAAATACAGCTTAACCTTCCGGTAAACGAATCCGGTCCAAAAGTACGCATTGAATCAATCATAAATCCTCTGGAACCTCCAGAACTAAAAGGCCTGAGCATTGCCACGGGCAACGAATCTGTAATTTGTTTGCTTACTCCTAAATGGGAAAAAATAAAAGAAATCCCGTTACTTAGAATTTCAAATAAACCGCTGTTTCGGAACAACGAAATGGCGACCAACATACCCAAAACATAAGGGAAAATCGTAACGCCCGTTTTTAAACCATTGTTCGCCCCCGTAACAAAAGAATCAAATATGGTGGTGTCATTTTCGGAAAACTTCTTCTCCTTAGCAAACGAAAACACCAACGTAAAGCCTATAATTCCGACCAGCATTAATCCCGAAAGATTGGCCGTAAAGTAATTTTTGGCGATTAAATCCAAGTGATTAATGTAAATTAACAAGCCTACTATAGCCGCGATTAATGTAACTAAACCAACGATCAAGGAAGCGCTCTTGAAATTTATTTTTTGTTTGATTCCGACAATCAGAAAAGCAGCGATGGTTCCAACAAACGAAGTAATAATACACGGCAACATCACATCCGCCGGATTACTGGCATTTTCTGCCGCTCGGTAGCCAATAATAGAGGTCGGAATTAAAGTCAACCCCGCTGCGTGCAAACACATAAACATAATTTCCGCATCACTGGCTTTGTCTTTTTCAGGGTTAAGCGTTTGTAAACTTTGCATGGCCTTGAGTCCAAATGGAGTGGCAGCCGAATCCAAACCCAAAAAATTAGCCGCAAAATTTAAAGTCATGTAAGAAATCGATTCGTGGTTTTTTGGCACGGTCGGGAAGATTTTTACAAATACCGGACTCAGCCCTTTGGCTAACTTTTCTGCTGCGCCAGACATAATGAGCAGTTCCATAAGTCCACAAAAAAAGGCCAAATAGGCAATCAAAGGAATAATTAAATCGAGTAAACTATTTTTACAGGTCGGCAATAAACCATCCGATTTCTGAACGCCACTATATATCTTTACGGTCTTTGCTTTAAAAACATAGGTAGTGTCGGCATCTGATTCGTTTTTATTGATAACTATGGTTTGATCGGGCGCTTTCTCGATACTGTCTTTAATAAAAACCGGCAGTTGATTGATGTATTTTTCTGACAGTAAAATCGGATCGTCTTTTTTTCCATTTAATACATAATCTATGGTATAGCTGTGTCCGGAAAACAGGCTAACTACTATAAATAAAATCGAGGAAATAAAAATTACAAGCCAAAATCTACTTAAAACCATACCTTCATTTTTTGGTAAATGTAACATTTATTGACTTTGATGCAAGTCGATTATCGATCATTTTTGAGCGGTTGCTTTGTGGCGTATTTTTTCAGATGTGTTTGATTTCCTCGTCGATTAAAAGCGCTTCTCGGCGCAATCTCAAAAAGACTTGTGCTACGGCAATGACATCTTTTTCACAATAAATCACAATCCGATCAATGTCGTTTTCCACATAGAAAACATGTGCTACCTGGCTGCCGTCAATGTCTCCTTTAGAGGATGGAATACCCAGAATTTTCGTCAGTAACTTTAAGGAGGTAAAATGTTTGTAATCGCCAAATTTCCAAAGCTCCAACGTATCTAAATGAGGTACTTCCCATGGTTTTTTGCCAAATAAATTGAGCTTTTGGGGCAAAGCAATTTGGTTAATAATCATGCGCCGCGCAATAAACGGAATATCAAATTCCTTAGCATTGTGTCCGCACAAAACGTGTTGCGGCTGATTGAAATGATTGTTCAACAGATTGCTGAAATCTTGTAAGATTTTCTTCTCGGCTCCAAAGAAAGAGGTCACTCTAAAATGGCGGATGTCGCCCTTAAACGTAAAATATCCTACCGAAATACAAACAATTTTGCCAAATTCAGCCCAAATTCCAGCACGTTCATAAAAATCTTCTGGCGTAAATTCATCTTTTCGCTGGTACTGGGTTTTGAGTTCCCAAAGCGATTGCATTTCGGCGTCTAAAACATTGAAATTTTCTTGTTCTGGTACTGTTTCGATATCAAGAAACAAGAGGTGTTCGAGGTTCATTTTTTCAATCATGGCGTATATATTAAGTTAAACAATTATGGCTAGTATTTCTATTTTCCTAACATGCGGTAAGTTTCGTCAATATAGGCAAAAAAATCGTCACTGTGCGGACTTCCCTTAGTACTTTTTTGATCGTGGTTTCCGAGGCGAACAATGATCAGATTCTCTTGCGGAATAACAATTACATACTGCCCCAAATGGCCACGCATGTAAAAGATCCTTGTGTCTTTATAATTGCAAAGCCACCAGCCGTAGCCATATTGGGGGGAAGCGACAAATCTAGGCATTGTAGATTTAGCGATGAAAGCACTGTCTAAAATGCTTGTGCCATTCCATTTTCCAAACTGTTTGTATAGTTTTCCGAATCGGGCAAAATCACGAGCGTTACTTGCAAAACAACAATAGGCTTTTACAATTCCGCCTTTGTGATCCGTCTGCCAAAGCGCTTCGTTTTCGGCACCCATAGGTTCCCAGAAATTTTCCGCTACATAATCGGCCAGACTTTTGCCAACAGCTTTTTCAATAACCATAGCCAACAATTGGGTATTGCCACTTAAATATTTATACGATTTACCAGGCTCCTCTACCACTTTCTGTCCAAGAATGACTTTGTTAAGATCGTCGTCAAAATAAGCGCGAGTGGTTACGGAAAAAGGATTGTAATAAGATTCATCCCAACTTAGTCCCGAAGCCATCGAAGCCAAATCACCAACCGTTAATCGGGCTGCCTTCCCTTTTTTAAATTCGCGAAAAAAATCGGAAACCCGCTGATCTAAACTTTTTATTTTGCCTTGCTGAATTGCCTTACCAAGTGCAGCCGAAACAATACTTTTAGCCATGGAAAAAGAATTTGATTTCGAATCTTTTTGGTATCCGTCATAATAACTTTCACTCCAAATGCTATCATTTTTGATAATTAAAAAGGCAACAGTACCTATTTTTTTATGCCACCTTTCAAGTTCAGCCGTGGGTTTTACGGTATTATAATCTTTGGCGAGGGGCCAGGGCTGTGGGGTATGGCTTTTGGAAATCGTGCGGTTGTCGAATTGAGTGTAATCGCTTAAAAAGGCGGTCGTGTGACCGTTGAGATAAATTGTTCTGACTGCTTTTAATAAATAATCTACTTGGAAAACATACAATAAGAAGGTCAGCGCAATCAAAACAAGTGCAATCCAGAATACTATCTTTTTGGCGAATTTCATACGATACGGATTTAACAAACCTGCTGCGACCAACTTAGATTGGCAACAGACGAAGCAATTTACATAATTTCTGACTTCCTTTTGAAAAAAGAAGCTAAATGGCAACCTGTTTTTAAAACAAACTTTGTTGGGTGGGGGGAGTTTCATGTTCGAGCAACCACTTTTTCCGCCACAATCCGCCAGCATAGCCTGTAAGCGAGCCATCTTTACCGATCACTCTGTGGCAGGGCACTACGATCCACAGTGGGTTTTTTCCGTTGGCGGCTGCGACGGCTCTAATGGCTTTAACGTCGCCGAGTTTCGTTGACAGATCCAAGTAAGATATGGTTTTTCCGAAGGGAATTTCGAGCAGCAATTGCCACACTTTTTGTTGAAATGGAGTGCCTTGGAGATTAATTTTAAAATTAAAATTGGTTCGTTTTCCCTCAAAATAATCGTGAAGTTGGGCGATGGATTCCGCTAAAACCAACGGGACATGGGCTGTAATTTCACCTTCATTTAAAATTGAAATTTGCGCGACTCCCTCTCGATCGCCGACGATTTTTGCGGTTCCGAGCGGGGTGTTGATGTAGGCAGTCTCCATTTTATAAAAGTAAAGATTATTTCGCTTATCGCATGATGTGTCCACAAAATCAAATGACTTAGCCCCGATAGCAACGGCATCCTTTTGCTGACTTTTTGGTCAGGAAAAGATATAGTGTATAGCGGGAATAGCTTCTAAATTAGGAGACTGCGTGTTTATTTCAAATTACTGTAAATATAGGCTTCGAGCGCTTCAAGCTCTTGATCAGACATGGTTTTGGTGATGGCGAGATTGGTTTTCATCACTTCATACTGACTCGGATCGACGATTGGCTCGCTTTCGCCTTTTAGAAAACTGACGATGTTTGCATTTTTGTCTTTGTAGATCTGCGCGATTTGTTGCATACTGGGTCCGACAATTTTTTGTACCGGCTGGTGACAGGCCACACAATTGCCTTTGCCTTCAAAAATCTCTTTACCAAGCTGCTCGGTCGTTTGAGAAACGATTATTTTTGGGTATAACGGTTCCTTTTCGTGTGATTCCTTTTTACAAGACAGTAGCAGAAAAACGGAGATGGTCGCAATTAAATACTTCATTTTATTTGTTTAAAAGTGTGGCTGCCTCTTTAGCAAAATAGGTAGAAATGATATTGGCACCGGCTCTTTTTATACAATACAACTGTTCAATCATTATCTGATCATGGTTGAGCCAACCTCTTTCTGCCGCGGCTTTGACCATCGCATATTCGCCAGAAACCTGATATACCGCCACAGGAACATGCACGGCATTTTTAACTTCCCGAACAATATCAAGGTAGGCCATTCCTGGTTTTACCATAACGATGTCGGCTCCTTCGGCTACGTCGTCGAGTGTTTCTTTGATGGCTTCGATGCGGTTGGCATAATCCATCTGGTAGGTTTTTTTATCTTTGGGAATGTTTATCATATCGACCGGTGCTGAATCGAGTGCGTCGCGAAACGGACCGTAAAAAGCAGAAGCGTATTTGGCGCTATAGCTCATGATGCCTACATTATGGTGTCCGTTTTCTTCTAAAGCTTTGCGGATGGCAAGCACGCGGCCGTCCATCATGTCACTGGGTGCGACGAAATCGGCACCGGCTTCGGCATGACTTAGGCTCATTCGTGTTAAAGCATCTATTGTGGCATCATTCGTAATTTGTCCGTTTTCGATTATTCCGTCATGTCCGTAAATTGAATACGGATCGAGCGCCACGTCGGGCATGACAATCATTCCGGGAACGGCATCTTTGATTGCCCGAATGGTCTGTTGCATCAACCCGTTTTTATTCCATGCTTCGTGACCTGCATTGTCTTTTAGATTTTCGCTGACCTTGACGTAAATATTAACAGCTTTAATTCCAAGATTCCAAGCTTCCTTGACTTCTTTAATGGTGTGGTCGAGCGAATGGCGGAAAATTCCGGGCATCGAGGGGATGGCGATTTTGACGTCTTTGCCTTCGGCAACAAACATTGGAAGCATAAAATCGTTTGGACTTAAAGTAGTTTCCCGCACAAGCGAACGAATGGATTCACTGGCACGCAAACGGCGGTTTCTTTGTAGTGGGAACATGTTTTTTGTTTTAACTTGTCCATCGATTTTGCGTCGGGACACATTTATAATTTATATCCAATTTTTTGGACTCTCTAATACTTGTATTAACTTTTCTTCTTCGCTTCCTTTTACAGGATGATGGTCGTAAACCCATTGCACATGCGGTGGCAAAGACATTAAAATACTTTCAATTCGACCGTTGGTTTTTAATCCGAATAAAGTTCCTTTATCGTGTACCAAATTAAATTCTACATAACGCCCACGACGTATTTCTTGCCACGTTTTTTCTGCTTCGGTAAATAATAAATTTTTTCGTTTGTTAACTATAGGGACATAAGCATCGAGAAAACTGTCGCCAACTTCGGACACGAAATTAAACCAATTTTCGATTGACATTGTCTCATTTGCTTTGCAATAATCAAAAAACAATCCGCCAATGCCTCGTGCCTCTTTGCGGTGTGCGTTCCAAAAATAATCGTCGCATTGCTTTTTATATTTTGGATAAAAATCGAAATTGTGTTTATCGCAAGCGGTTTTACAGGTTTGATGAAAATGAATCGCATCTTCTTCAAACAAATAATAAGGCGTTAAATCTTGTCCGCCTCCAAACCATGAATTTATGATATTTCCATTGTCATCATACATTTCAAAATATCGCCAGTTGGCATGAACAGTGGGAACCATTGGGTTTTTAGGATGAATAACCAAACTCAATCCACACGCAAAAAAATCGGCTTCGCCAACATTGAACATTTTTTGCATCGCTTCCGGTAATTTTCCGTGCACTGCAGAAATGTTCACGCCGCCTTTTTCGATTACTTTTCCATTTTCTAAAACACGTGTTCGTCCACCGCCACCTTCTGGTCGTTCCCAAATATCCTCACGGAATTTTTCTTGATCTTCAACCGCTTCCAGACCCTTACAGATTTGATCTTGGAGATTTTGTATGTATTGATAGAATTTGTTTTTCATAATAAATATGAGCATTTATCGGACTTCTGCAGGTTACTGTTGACCTTTCGTAGGTTGCTATTACTATTTCATTATTAATTCATATAATTCCATATCTAGCGGTTTTTCATTGGTTGGCGTGAACTCGTTTACTAAAGTTGTTTGCCAAACAAAACCATTGTTTTCGGCTACTTTTATACTTCCAAAATTAGTTTTGTATGAAATAATTTGAAGCGTTTTTAATTTTAGTTTATTAAAAGCAAATTGTGATATTTTGCTTACTGCAAAAGTTGTCACGCCCTTTTTTTCATATCTTGAACCGATACAATATGCCAATTCTCCTTGTTTTTTATCCCAATCAATTTTTTTAATAATAATTAATCCAGCTATTTCTTGCGATATTTTATCTCGAATTACAAAAGTGAAATTTGACTTTTCAACTATTTCCTTATTTTTAATTACGATGTATTCTGTAGTTTTTTCTAGTGTTGCATTGCTTGAAAGTGTCACAGGAAAATAACGTTGCAATCTTTTGTTATTGTTTTCCATAAATTGAAACAACTGATTTGCATCGGTGGATTGTAATGGGTCAACAATGAAATCTTCGATATTCATGTTCACTGATTATACTCCTTTACTGCGTCAATAAATGCCTTAGCATGATCAACAGGAATGTTTGGTAAAATTCCGTGTCCTAAATTCACAATATATTTGTCTTTCCCGAATTCGTCGATCATTTGGTGAACCATTTTTTTGATAGTTGGGATTGGCGAAAGCAATCTTGAGGGATCAAAATTTCCTTGTAGTGTAATGTTTCCGCCTGACAAATAACGGGCATTTCTAGGCGAACACGTCCAATCTACGCCAAGTGCCGAGGCTTTGCTTTTTCCCATTTCATTCAATGCGAACCAACATCCTTTACCAAAAACAATTACTGGTGTAATTTCTGCCAGAGCTTCTATGATTTGGTTGATGTATTTCCATGAGAATTCTTGATAATCTACCGGAGATAACATTCCGCCCCAAGAGTCAAAGATTTGAATAGCATTACAACCCGCTTTTACTTTTTCTGTTAAATATAAAATCGTTGTATCAGTTATTTTTTGCAGTAAAACATGTGCCGCTTCTGGATGTGAAAAGCAAAACCCTTTGGCCATATCGAAGCTTTTCGAACCTTTTCCTTCCACGGCATAACACATAATTGTCCAAGGTGAACCTGCAAAACCAATTAGTGGAACCTCATCGTTCAACATTTCTTTGGTCAATTTTATGGCGTCAAAAACATAACCCAATGTTTCGTGAACATCAGGAACAATAACTCTTTCTACATCTTGAATGGTACGAATAGGATTAGGTAAAAAAGGCCCAACACTTTCTTTCATCAACACTTCAATCCCCATCGCTTGCGGCACAACAAGAATATCCGAAAATAAAATTGCAGCATCGGGAGCGATTCTTCTTATCGGTTGTACGGTGATTTCAGAAGCCAATTCCGGTGTTTGGCAACGGGTGAAAAAATCATATTTGTCGCGTAAAGCGATAAATTCTGGCAAATATCTTCCAGCCTGGCGCATCATCCAAACAGGTGGACGGATGACAGTTTCGCCTTTCAAGGCTCTTAGAAATAGGTCGTTCTTTATCATGTTTTTTAGTTTTACACGGCGTCTTAATTTATTTTGAACTGTAATAATTTAGACATTGGATAATTACGTTTTCCACCGTTGGTTGATGGGCAATAATGATATTCTGTGTTGATTTTGCCAATGTTTCTGCAGTTGATTTTCCAATACAAAAACAAATTTCGTTTGAGATCACATTCTTCATCAAATAACTTTCTACCGCAGAGGGACTAAAAAATAAAATTCCTTGGGGCGGCGAATTAACTGGTTGCGGCGTTAAAATTGTTTCATACACTTCGATTTCTTCATATTCGATTTTTGCAAGTTGCATTGCTTCTGGTAAAATGGCCCTGCGCAAATTTCCGCTAAAAAAAGTAAAGCTATTTTTTTGATATTGGTTGCAGATAACGGAAGCCAATTCTGCTACATATTCAGATTGAAAAACCACCTCAAATCCATTTATTTGCAACAATGCTTTGGTTTTTTCGCCTACACAAAAACTCTTTATGGGTTTTAATTCGTCTAATTTTTGATTTTGCAAAACGCTTTCTACCGCATTTTGACTAGTAAAAATAAGATACTCTTTTTTATTATTAAATATAAATTCCTTAGTGCTAACCTTTATAAAATCGGATTCAATCACTGAAAAATTCGCATTTAACAAATATTGCTTTTGATTGGGCAAAAGTTTTTTTGTTGACATGATGCGAACGACATTTTCCATTTATGATTTTGGTTTTAACCCTTTACGCAATTCAACCATAATTTCCCGCCCACCATTTTTTAGAATTTCCTGCGCTAAATTGTACCCTAGTTTTTTCCAATCTTCAATGGCTACTGATTTTTCAACATATACTTTTTGCTTTCCGTCCAACGAAAATAAACCTCCTTTAAAGAGAATCGTATCCTCCTGTATATTTGCCAAAGCACCAATTGGAGCCGAGCAGCCTCCTTCAAGCGTTTTTAAAAATTGTCTTTCGATATGCGTGCAAATTTCTGTTTCAATATGATTGAGTGATGCCACTGCCTCTTTAGAAAACTCATCATTGCCCATGGCAACAATCAACATGGCGCCTTGGGCCGGAGCTGGAATCATCCAGTCCAGATTGATAGCTGTTTTGGGTGTTAAATTGATGCGCTCCAGACCTGCTGCGGCAAATACGGCTCCATTCCAATTGTTGTCTTGGAGTTTTTGCAATCTGGTATTGACATTGCCACGCAAATCTACAACCGAGTGATGCGGATACCTGTGAAGCCATTGCGCCTGGCGACGCAAACTTCCAGTCGCTATAATACCTTGTGTCGCTAAAAAATCAAGGTTGTTGTTGTAAACGAGAATGTCTAAAACATTGGCTCTCTCGAGCACTGCTGCTTGTACGATTCCTATTGGCAAAGCCGTGGGCACATCTTTCATTGAATGAACAGCAATATCAACTCGACCGTTTATCATCGCGATATCTAGCGTTTTAGTGAAAATTCCGGTAATTCCCAGTTCATAAAGGGGCTTGTCAAGCATGACATCGCCTTGTGATTTGACCTCAACAATTTGGGTT
The DNA here is from genome assembly GCA_014378065.1 of Flavobacterium sp. Classification (GTDB taxonomy): domain Bacteria; phylum Bacteroidota; class Bacteroidia; order Flavobacteriales; family Flavobacteriaceae; genus Flavobacterium. The sequence continues at coordinate 6,715 of JACMOK010000086.1, read as the reverse complement.
TTGTAACCTAAATCATTTAGCTGTTTTTCTACCGTATAGGCTTGCCAAAGAGCTAATTGACTATCACGGGTTCCAATTCTGATTGTTTTTTCTGACACGAATTTTACTGATTTTTAATACCTTAAACGACAGAAATTTTCGGTTTTTGTTTTATGACAAATGAATCCCGTATTTTTCTTCGACGATTGAAGTGGTCATTTTTGGAGGCGTTGACAACCCAATCTGAAATACTTTTTCAATCCACTCTATACTCTCGTCTAGTGAAGTACTTTCGTTTTTAAGGTGACTTGCAAAATGATTTGTGATTTTTTGAATGATTCTATTGCTAATTAATTCTGCTTGCGCTTCATCAAAATTAGAAAATTTTTTTCGCTGAAAATTTAATTCGTTTTCTTTTATATCGTTGAACTTTGCTTTTAAAGCGTGGATAATTGGAGCATGTTTTCTGCCATTCATCCAAATGTTGAACTCTAATTTTATGTCTTCGATTATCGCTTCAGCTGCAGGAATATGTGTTTTTCTCCTCTCAAGCGTGTCGTCGGTTATTTGCGATAAATGGTCCATGTGGATCAGCGTAACACCTTCAATCTCTTTTACATTTTCATTTACATTTTTCGGAATTGATAAATCTAAAATCAGCAATGGTTTTTTCAGATTTAAAATCGCTTTGTCAACGGTAGGGTTCTGAGCCCCAGTTGCGACCACCACCACATCCGCTTTTTGCAATTCCAGATGCAATTCGGAATAATCTTTAACAATTAAATTCAACTTTCCGGCTAATTTTTCAGCTTTATTTTTAGTACGGTTGATTAATGTGATGTGTTCGTTCTTGGTATGTTTGACTAAATTTTCACAGGTGTTTCTCCCGATCTTGCCGGTGCCAAAAAGTAAAATATTTTTGTTGCCAATATTTTCGACGTTTCTGATAATATATTGAACAGAGGCAAAAGAAACGGAAGTGGCTCCCGTACTGATTTCAGTTTCATTTTTTATCTTTTTACTAGCCTGAATCACGGCGTTAATTAATCGGTCTACAAACGTGTTGATTAAGCCATAAGACTTTGCCTCTTTAAAACTGTTTTTTAATTGGCTGATGATTTCAAAATCACCGAGAATCTGACTGTCTAAACCCGTTCCAACGCGAAACATATGATTTATTGCTTCTTGGTTCTTGTAAACAAAGCCCACCTTTTGAAAATTTTCAACGCTGCCTTGGCTATTTTCACAAATCAGTTTAATCAACTGAAACGGATGTTCGGCGAAGCCATAAATCTCTGTTCTGTTACACGTAGAGGTAACAATCAGACTTTCAATGCCTTCGGCCTGCGCTTGTTGTAGTACTTTGGTTTTTGAAGCAGCATCTAAACTAAATTTACCTCTGGTTTCGGCGTCTGCTTTTTTGTAGCTTAACCCTACCGCGTAAAAATATTGGTGTTTTGGAGCATTATTGTTTTCCATAAATATACTTCTCTTGAAAGTGATACAAAATTATCATTATACAATTGATAAAAGTAACGCTGTAGGGACTATTTGTATCGCTGTGAGATATTTTAAACCAAAATGTACTTCCCATCGTAATTTCATTTAAATTTGTACTGAAATCAAGCACTGCGAATCGGCTTATGTAGAATAATTCTAAATAGATTGGCTGCTTATTTTCAAAAACATATACGGAAAAATATCGCTATGGGTTCACAACAAATTATAATAATTGAAGACGACTTTACGTTGATTCGTTTTGAAAACGACGGAACTGACGTTTTTCATGCTGAAAGACAAATAGAACAAGGGCTGATTCAGTTTCACTTTGGTATCAAGGGAAAAGCAAAATTTGTTTTTAATCAAGGAAGTTACAGTTTAGACCTTGAAGATGAAAAGTCGTTATTGCTTTACAATCCTCAGAAAGAGTTGCCTTTACAACTGGAATTGGCTCCCAATTCGTGGGTCATTTCGGTCATTATTTCCATCAAAAAATTCCATGCCCTTTTCTCTACAGAAGCAGACTATATTCCTTTTTTAAGCGATGACAACAGAGACAAAAAATATTATACCGAAAGTAATATTAGTCCATCAATGGCGATTGTACTTAGCCAATTATTTCACTATAATTTGCATCCTTCCATCAAAAATTTATATTACAAAGGAAAAGGGTACGAATTATTAAGCCTTTACTTTAACCAGACAGAAGACCCTAATGCAGAACAATGCCCGTTTTTAATAGACGAAGACAATGTTATGAAAATCAGAAAAGCCAAAGACATTCTTATTGCAAATATGGCTGAGCCGCCGGGGTTACATGAATTGTCAGACCAAGTAGGATTAAATCTTAAAAAACTGAAAATGGGGTTTAAACAAATCTACGGCGATACAGTTTATGGTTTCTTGTTCGACTATAAAATGGATTATGCCAGAAAATTATTAGACAGCGGGTCGTACAACGTGAACGAAGTAGGATTAAAGATTGGCTACAGCACAGGAAGTCATTTTATCGCCGCGTTTAAAAAAAAGTTTTCCACCACGCCAAAAAAATACCTGATGTCTATGAACCAGAATTCCTAATGTTGCATTAAACAAAAAATAAAAAATCGTTAATCCAAATCAATAAAAAGTAAGTTTGAGTACTTTTATAAAAAAGCAAAATTAAAATGAAAGGAGTATTATTAGTCAACTTAGGTTCGCCAGAAAGTCCGACCGCAAAGGATGTGAAGCCTTATTTAGACGAGTTTTTGATGGATAAATACGTCATAGACGTTCCGTTTTTGCTGCGCGCATTATTAGTTCGTGGTATTATTTTACAAACGCGCCCTAAAAAATCTGCGGCGGCTTATGCTAAAATCTGGTGGGACGAAGGCTCGCCGTTGGTTGTAATATCTCAAAGAATGCAAAAAAAAGTGCAACAGCAAGTGAGCGTTCCGATAGCTTTATCCATGAGGTATGGCACGATGACCATCTTAAAGGGCTTACAGGAATTAAACGACAAAGGGGTTACCGAAGTGCTGCTTTTCCCTTTATATCCGCAGCATGCGATGGCCTCTACCACGACAATTGTGGTTTTAGCAGAGGAACTTCGGCAAAAGTACTTTCCAAATATGAGCTTCACCAATGTTCCTGCTTTTTACAACAAGCCTGGTTACATCGCTGCCTTGTCACATTCCATCAAAAGTCATTTGGGCAGTTATGATTATGATCATTTGTTGTTTTCTTACCACGGCATTCCCAAGCGTCACATTCGCAAAACCGATGTCACCAAATCCCACTGTAAAATTGATGGTTCTTGTTGCAACACTCCTTCTCCAGCCCATGAGTTTTGTTACCGTCATCAATGTTATGAAACCACGAAACAGGTCGTTAAATATTTAGGAATTCCCGAAGGAAAATACAGCCAAACGTTTCAGTCGCGATTGGCCGGAGACAAGTGGCTTACGCCATACACCGATGTGGAAGTTGATAAAATGCCAGAAAAAGGAATTAAAAAATTAGCCGTCGTTACTCCGGCTTTCGTTTCTGATTGTTTGGAGACTTTAGAAGAAATTGCAATGGAAGCCAAACACCAGTTTAAAGAACATGGAGGAGAAGAATTTTTAGCCATACCGTGCATGAATGATGGCGACGAATGGTGCGCCACCGTAGCCGATTGGATCAAAGAATGGATTGGGGTTTCGAAATTGACAACCCAACCCGAAACTGCCTAATTCTTTTTTGTAGTTTACGATTCTTAACATATTAATATTTAATTTTGGACACAGCTTGTGTCCAAAATTTTTTAATAAATCTTCATGGAATATTACAATTACCTCAAATCGCTACATCTCATCTTTGTCATTACCTGGTTTGCCGGTTTATTTTATATTGTTCGCTTGTTTGTTTATCAAATCGAAGCCGCTGCAAAACCTTCTCCAGAAAAAGAAATTCTTCAAAAGCAATACAAGTTGATGACTTACAGATTGTGGTATATTATCACTTGGCCTTCTGCAATATTGGCCAGTTTTTTTGCCTTCTGGATGTTATTTTATACCGACTTAGGAAAGGCCTGGCTATTAATGCCGTGGATGCATGTCAAGTTGGGTTTTGTGTTGCTGTTGTACTTATATCATGGCAAATGCCATCAAATTTATAGTCAGTTGCAGAAAGATGACATCAAACATTCGGCTAACTTTATGAGATTGTGGAATGAAGGCGCCACCATAATACTTTTTTCGGTGGTGTTTTTAGTGATTTTAAAAAACGCCGTTAACTGGATTTACGGCGTAATGGGCATCTTTTTGTTTTCGTTAATGATTATGCTCGGATTCAAAATGTACAAACGGATACGGGAGCGAAATTCTTCATAACCATGCAAAAAAGGTTTAAAATGTCTATGCTGTCGCTTCGAATTAGGATTTTCCTTTCGATGATTGTATTGATTTTGATCGCCTCGATTTTGATGGCTTCCATCTCTGTAATTCAATTTAAAAACGAAGCCAAAGACTACCATCAAGAACGTTTGGAACGCAAAGAAAGCGCCATTAAAGAACACATCAATTACGTGCTCTCCACGACCACCTATCCGTTAACTACAAAAAATCTCGGATTAATCTTCAAGGATAAAATTCATGAATTGGCGCAAATTCACAACCTCGAAATCAACATTTATAGTCTTGATGGTCATTTGTTAAAATCTTCTAAGGCTTCTTTTTCAGTAGACAGCGTTTCGCCACCAATTCCGAAATACATTCTAAAACTAGTACAATCCTCTATCGAGAAGAGATATGTCGACATTAAAAATATTGACGGCTTAAAAAACCGATCTTCTTACACTCAAATTAAAGATGAAAAATTTAAACCCCTCGGCATTTTAAATTTGCCTTATGTGGAAGACGATGGTTTTTATGAAAAAGAGCTCCAAGGTTTTCTGATCCGCTTGGGGCAAGTTTATGCGTTTATGCTGGTTATCGCTTTTGCTTTGGCCTATTTTCTTTCGACCTACATCACCAAATCATTAAAAACCATTTCTGACAAATTAAGCGAAACCAGCTTAAATCAGAAAAACGAAAAAATAGTTCTGGAAGCCAACAGTAAAGAAATCAACTTATTGATTAAAGCTTACAACGGCATGGTAGATGAACTGGAACAGAGTGCCGTCAAATTGGCCCAAAGTGAGCGCGAAGAAGCCTGGCGGGAAATGGCAAAACAAGTAGCGCATGAAATTAAAAACCCACTAACGCCGATGCGGTTGACAGTTCAGAGTTTTCAACGAAAATTTGACGCGAATGATCCTGAATTGAAGCAGAAACTAAAGGATTATTCTGAAACCCTGATCCAACAAATTGATACGATGAGTTCTGTGGCTTCGGCTTTTTCGAATTTTGCTTCCATGCCGGCCCAACAAAACGAAACATTAAATGTCGTCGAAGTAGTAGAATTGGCAGTAGACATTTTCAATGAAGATTATCTTGTTTTCGAAAGCCCGGAAAAAGAAATCATTTCCAAAATAGACCGAACCCAATTAATTCGGATTATAACGAATTTAGTTAAAAATGCCATTCAAGCCATTCCTGAACAGCAAGAAAATAAATCGGTTTTGGTAAAGGTAAAAAGAGAAGATGGTCAAGTATTAATTTTAGTAAGAGACAATGGAGTTGGCATCGAAAAACAGTATTTAGATCGGATTTTCGAACCTAAATTTACCACTAAAAATAGCGGAATGGGGTTGGGTCTTGGAATTATAAAAAACATTATTGAAAATTATAAAGGAACAATTACATTTGAAACCAAATATGAAAGTGGAACGGCTTTTACAGTGAGCCTTCCCATAATTAACACTTAATTCTCCCCTATGAACTACGAAAATATTATCGTCACTACAGAAAATTCTATTGCTGCTGTGACCATCAATCGGCCAGCAAAATTGAATGCACTCAATGTAGCTACCATCCAAGAATTACACCATGCCTTTAATACTTTAGAGCTTAACACTGAAATCAGATCCATTATTCTTACCGGAAGCGGTGAAAAAGCATTTGTGGCGGGAGCCGATATTGCAGAATTCGCTCATTTTTCTGTCGAAGAAGGCGCGCAGCTGGCCGCACAAGGTCAGGAAATATTATTTGATTTTGTAGAGAAATTAAAAACACCCGTGATTGCCGCAATCAATGGTTTTGCACTGGGCGGCGGATTGGAATTGGCGATGGCCTGTCATATTAGAGTGGCTGCTGACAACGCCAAAATGGGTTTGCCCGAAGTTTCACTCGGAGTGATTCCGGGTTATGGAGGAACACAGCGGTTGCCACAACTTATCGGTAAAGGCCGTGCTTTAGAAATGATCCTGACCGCCGGGATGGTTTCTGCCCAAGAGGCATATCGAATAGGATTGGTTAACCACATAGTACCGCAAACAGAACTATTATCATTTTGCAATGGTATCGCCAATAATATCATTAAAAATTCGCCACTGGCTATCGCTCAGGCAATGAAGGCGGTGAACGCCAATTTTAAAGACGGAGTCAATGGGTATGAAACCGAAATAAAAGCATTTGGAAAATGTTTTGGAACCAACGATTTTAGAGAAGGCACTACTGCTTTTTTAGAAAAGAGAAAAGCAAATTTTAAAGGAATTTAATTGTTCTAAGAAAAAGCGCTTATTCTTGTTGTTCTTTGATTTGCAATAGTGTTTTCTGCCAAAAAATGCTGTATCGTTTCTAAAAAATTAAGAGATATTGACCGCTTTCAAATAAAT
>JACMOK010000085.1 GCA_014378065.1 Flavobacterium sp. | reverse complement strand
TCTTGCCCAAAAAAGTTTCTCGCGTTGCGTAAAGAATTTGACCCCAAGGGAATTTGTACCGCATCTAAAAAATATCAGGATCTTAAACTGCAAGAATTGGATGCGATAAAAGATGAATTTTCGGTAGACCAATTAAAGAATATGCAAAACAAAATCACAGAAAAATCGTGTCTTTGTGTAGGTTTGGCGAATGCGTCTTATTTGGAAAACAATGTTCCCATCAAAGGACAGGATCAAGGCATTGTAATTTGCCCTGGCCCGAATCTGGCATATTTTCACAAGGAAGTGTCGCTGTCAAAAATGGTACAGCATATTTATGGAAACGAAAACGTAATGATTAATACAGAACGACCTAATTTGTTTGTCAATGAGCTCAGGACGTATGCGGTGTATTTAAAAAATGAAACTAATGAGTTACTCGCTACCGCTCCACCAGCAGCACTCAAGAAATATCAAAATTTTAAAAATAACTTGTTAGACGGAATCGCCTATTACGAAGCCTTGTTTGCCACTACAAACTATTTTGAAACCACGAAGGCCAGCAGTAAAAAACAATTGGAACAATGTAGGCAAGAAATACATGCGATTGCAATTCCAATACAAGAACAGCAATAATCTTGTAACATTATAAAACGTTACAATGAAACGTTGTTTTTGGCCAGAATTCCAGCTTTTAAAATTTGACCAAAGTGGTACATGTCTTCAAATGAGCAATAGAGCGGAACGGGCGCTAGTCGAATTACATTGGGTTCACGCCAATCGGTAACAACGCCGTTCTGCATTAGATAATCAAACAAACTGCGGCCTTCGCCATGTAAAAACACCGATAGCTGTGAGGCCCTTTCTAGTGGATTTGCAGGGGTGATGATTTCAAAACTGCTATCGACTTCTTTATCGATTTCGTGTAGAATGAATTCCAAATAAGACGTAATTTTGTCGCGCTTTTTCACAAGCGCTTCCATTCCGATTTCATCAAATAGCGACACTGAAGCCAAATAGGGCGCCAGAGAAAGTATGGGCAAATTACTGATCTGCCAGCCATCAGCGCCCTGAACCGGGTCGAAATCGGGTTCCATTTTAAAACGGCGCTCTTTGTTATGTCCCCACCAGCCGGCAAACCGATGCAATTTCTTGTTGTTGTGGTGTTTTTGATGAACAAAAAATCCTGAAGCATTTCCCGGGCCCGAATTCATGTATTTATAGCTGCACCAACAAGCAAAATCCACTTTCCAATCGTGCAATTCGAGCTGAATATTTCCTGCAGCGTGCGCCAAATCCCAGCCTACGGTCGCACCCACCTGATGGCCCGCTGCGGTAATGGTTTTAATATCGAAAACCTGCCCAGTGTAATAGTTCACGCCTCCGATTAATACCAAGGCCAACGCCTCGCCTGCTTCGCTAATTTTAGCCAATATGTCCTCAAGGCGCAAGTTGTGTTCGCCTTCCCGGCGCTTTATTTCCACAATGGCTTCTTCGGACTTATAGCCATGAAATTGAACTTGACTTTGGAACATATACTGGTCAGAGGGAAAAGCTTTTTCCTCGCAGATAATTTTGTAACGTTTTTTTGTGGGACGGTAGAAGGAAACCATCATCAGGTGTAAGTTGACTGTTAACGTATTCATCACCGAAACTTCTGCAGGTTTTGCGCCTACAATTTTACCCAAAGGAAGCGCAAATCGTTCGTGGTAATCCCACCAGGGCTTTTCGGCATAAAAATGACCTTCCACCGCCAGATTTGCCCAGTCATCCATGACCTCATCGACGTATTTCTTGGTTCTCTTGGGTTGTAAGCCCAGTGAATTCCCGGTGAAATAAATGACGTTTCTTCCTTGGTGCTGTGGGAAAATAAACTCGTCTCGGTATCGGGCCAGGACATCCTCACTATCGAGCTGCTGCGCACCTGCTTTGGTATTTTGAAAAGTCATAGGTTTAATTTTAATACTCGTAAAAATAAGCAAAAATGCTGAAGATCGGAAGAAAAGAAAAAGAAGAAAATTAGGTTAAAACACAACTAGTCGAAACTGAAACGTTTGGCTTGCGTGAAGGATAGCAGTGAAAATCCTTTGGGTTGCGTTTTGCTAAAGCAAAACGCAACCCAAAGATTGAAACGGATAGCCTGACCCTTGAGGTCACGCCAAAAAAAATCCCATCGTTTAGACAGGATTTTATTTTATAAAATGGCTTTAGATAATTAACATCGCGTCTCCGTAGGAGTAAAATTTGTACTCTTCTTTGATGGCCTCTTCATAGGCTTTTTTCATCAAATCGTGACCACAGAAAGCGGAAACCATCATCATTAGTGTTGATTTTGGCGTATGGAAATTGGTAATCATGCAGGTCGCAATGCTGAAATCGTGCGGAGGAAAAATAAATTTGTTGGTCCACCCTTCAAACGGATTTAAGGTTCTGGCAGAAGAAACGGAACTTTCGACGGCGCGCATTGAGGTAGTCCCCACCGCACAAATACGCTTCTTTTTCTCCTTGGCCGAATTGACAATATTGCAGGCTTCTTGGTTGATTATGAGTTCTTCTGAATCCATTTTGTGTTTGGACAAATCTTCTACTTCTACAGGATTGAAAGTACCCAGACCTACGTGAAGCGTGATTTCGGCAAATTTAATTCCTTTAATTTCCAGGCGTTTTAACAAATGTTTTGAAAAATGCAAACCAGCCGTCGGCGCCGCTACCGCGCCTTCTTCTTTGGCATAAATGGTTTGATACCGTTCGGCATCTTCGGGCGTTACTTCGCGGTTGATGTATTTCGGGATTGGCGTTTCGCCCAATTCTGTCAGCTTATTTCTAAATTCTTCATACGAACCGTCATAAAGGAAGCGCAAAGTTCTACCGCGAGAGGTGGTATTGTCGATTACTTCGGCAACCAAGGAATCATCGTCGCCGAAATACAATTTATTTCCAATCCTTATTTTGCGCGCCGGATCTACCAGCACATCCCACAATCGTTGCTCAGAATTAAGTTCTCGTAATAAAAAAACCTCAATTCGGGCGCCTGTTTTTTCTTTGTTTCCATACAAACGTGCCGGGAAAACTTTGGTGTTGTTGAGTACTAATACGTCGCCATCGGAAAAATACTCGATAACATCTTTAAACGTGCGATGTTCTATGGTTTTTTTTGCTCTGTTGACAACCATAAGACGCGATTCATCACGATTTTCGGCTGGGTATTCTGCAAGAAGTTCTTTGGGTAAATTGAATTGAAAATGAGATAATTTCATAGTTGGATTTTAGGTGATAACCATTTCAAAATGAAGCCCAGCAATTGCAAAGCAAATCTTTAAAGGTGCGCAAATATACGATGGTGTGATAGGCGATGTCAAGTGTTTTGCAGTTTATTTTTGACAGCCCAATATTAGCAGGGGGTGAAAGCCCAACTGGTAATTAAATTAAAGAACTTCTGAAATTTGAAAGCCTATTTTTTTAAGATCGTTCCAAAAAGCGGGATATGATTTGGAAACTACTTCAGATCCTTCAATAATGATAGGTACTTTTACCGCCAATGGCGCGAATGCCATGGCCATACGGTGATCGTTATAGGTTGCAATTCGGACGTTCGGCAGTATTCTTACCGCGGGTTTGAGCGTTAAACTGTTTTCAGAGATCGCGACCGTTGCTCCGAGTTTGCTGAGTTCTGTCTGAAGTGCTGTTAAGCGGTCGGTTTCTTTAATTTTAAGGGTGTGTAAACCTGTTAAATGACAGCCCAATCCCAAGCCAAAACAAGTAACGGCTATCGTTTGGGCGATATCGGGCGTATTGTGCAGGGACAATTGTAGCGCTTCAGGTTGGTGATTTGTTTTAAGGAGCTCAAGCGTACCGTCGTAGAACGTAGTTTTTACCCCGAAGCTTTTATAGATTTCCGACAAAGCGGCATCGCCTTGCAAACTATCTGGTTTGTAGCTCGACAAACAAATCTTTGTTCCTGGAGCGGATAGGGCAGTAATGGCAAAAAAGTAGGAGGCGGATGACCAATCGCTTTCGACCGTGATGGCGCATTGGTACTCGATTTTAGACGTGTACTTAACGGTAATTGTTTGATTGTTAAAAGTGGTCTTAATTCCCAATTCGTTGAGTAGCGCCAAGGTCATTCTGATGTATGGAATGGATGTGATTTCGCCCTCCAAATTGATGGTCAAACCGTTTTGGAGTCGAGGGGCAATCAACAACAACGCAGAAATGTATTGGCTACTGACGTTGGCTGGCAGCGCAATTTTATTTTGAGTGATTTTTTTCCCCTTAATTTTCAAGGGCGGAAACCCCTCGGTAGCTTCGTATGAAATTTCAGCACCCAGTTGCCTCAAAGCATCCACTAAAATTTTAATCGGCCTTTCTTGCATTCTTGAGGATCCGGTGATGGTTACTGTTCGTCCTGCTTGGGTTGCAAAATAAGCGGTTAGAAAACGCATTGCCGTGCCTGCATGATGAATGTCGATGTGAGATTGCTGGGTTGAAAGCGCTTTGATCATCAACTGGGAATCATCTGAATCAGAAATGTTATCGAGTTGGATTTGTGGATATAACGCCTGAAGCAACAACAATCGATTGGTTTCAGATTTAGAACCTGTAATTTTTATGGTGGTAGGGCAAAAATGGCGGGGTGCCTGCAGGAGTGCATTCATAATAAATGGTAAGAAATCAAGATGCCGCTAATTTACAATTCAAAATCTACAAATCATTTGAGTTTGTCATTATTGTGATGACGGTCATGGTCGCGGTTGGTTTTCAAATTGAGTTTGTTGTCGAATGCCGCCTGAAGGTCAATTCCGGTTTGGTTGGCCAAACACAAAACCACAAAAACCACATCGGCGAGCTCTTCCCCGAGATCTTTGTTTTTATCAGATTCCTTTTCGGATTGTTCGCCATAACGCCTTGCGATAATTCGCGCCACTTCGCCAACTTCTTCAGTGAGCTGCGCCATATTGGTGAGTTCGTTAAAATAACGAACGCCGTGATTTTTGATCCACGTATCTACTTCGAGTTGGGCATTTTTAAGATCCATGGCTAATTTTTTTAAACTTTATTTTTTTATTTTGCACGCTTATCATTTTTCGGTGAAATATCTTAATCATAAGCTAAAATTGCAATTTTTATTCACTTTTGATTAGTACAATTTTTTCATTCTGCTTATCCATCATTTTCTGATAGAAATCCTTAAGGACTTCATAATCATCAGCCGGAACGATCGGTGTATTGATATCGGTGGTTATGGTGAGCTGAATTTTATTGTCGTTTGTCGCGATATTGTATTTAAATGCGCCAATATTATTTCCAGTTACAAGATTTAAGGGCTTGGGTATTGACTCTATTGCGTATCCCTTTGGAATTTCAATATTAATATTGAACTTACTTTGAGATGGGTAACCGAAATCTATTGGGTATTCTCTTTTTTCTTGCCGAAAAGGATTTTCTTTAAATGTTAGGAAAAGCAATGGGGAAAGATACATTTTGTTCTCGATGATTTCGAGGTCTTTGTTGTTTTTAAAGGAATAGGTTTCAGCTATAGGCTTTGTCAAATCAAGATCATTATCTCTCATGTAATCGTTGATCTCGATTGCATTATTTCGGTATTCCAAATCTTCAACATAGCTGTCCTTGTTTCTGCTCAAATTTTGTTGTCTGTAATCAAGCGCCTTATGTTCGGTTAATTGTTTTCTAATTTTGCCGTCGATAGAACCGTCATTTTTGAGAACTAGATTCATGTAATTAATTTCTTTTGAAAAACCTTGTGGCATCAGGTTTATTTGCGATGACGAGCCGTCTTTGCGAATCAGTCTTCCAAACCAATTTAAATCCCTTAGTGGAAGTACGCCGGGTGAGGAATATTTCTCTGTGGCATCAAGTAAAATCGGTTCGCCTTCGGTTTCCACGGCCCCAATCACATAATTAAATGCAGTAAGATTTGGAAACAAAGCTATCCCGTGAGACCGTGTACTTAAAAGCACGGGATTTGCATTAATTCCTGCATAGCGCAACATTGCAATTAACATCAGGTTAATTTCGGCGACGTTTCCGATTTTATCTTTATAGGCTTTTTTCACGCCGTCACCGCAAGAGTAGCCATAATAGTCGTTCCATTTGATGGATTTAACATAGCCTAAAATAGCGATAATTATTTCATCTCTCGATTTTAAGCCCGCAATTAAAGAAGTAACATCTGCCTCAAAATAGCCTGTTTTATTAAGCTCTGGACCAAAATCATCATCCTTATATATTGTTTTTGTCACCGTTTCCCAATCTGTTGAAAAAGTCTTCAGTGGCACATTTGGATAATTTATGATCGAAAGTTCATGGGAAACACTTGAGGTGTAATTTTTAATGTTGTTTACATAAGACTCTTCTTTCATTGCGGGCATGTTTTCCGCAATGTAAGTCGTTCGTGTCTCAACATATTCTAGTTTGTCGCTAGAAAAATTGGTCTCAGAAACGCGTCCCACCGATCTATCCTTAGTCGTTATTATTATTGATGCCGGAATCTTTTCTACGGTGATTTTAGGAAACAGAAAACCCTTTTGACTCGGATTGAATATAAAATATTCAGGAATGTATGTTTTAAATTCGGAATATTTTACCGGAATTGAAGTCTGAAAATCCCAGTCAGGTAATTTCCCGAAACGCTTGCAGGTAATTACATAATCAAACTCAATAATAGAACCTTCTTTTACGTTAGGCAGCGTGATTTTTTTGGTACCCCAGTATTTATTGTTTTTTTCATCGAATTCCCCATCGTTTTTTAACTTGGTTTTTACAATTTTTCCGTCCACAAGATTATAAGTTGCTGCGCCTACAATCGAAATTTTTTCCGACCAATCGCCAAATAGATAATATTGTATCTGATTATTAGCCCATTCGAATCCTTCTTTTTTATATATTTTAATTTTGGCTTTTACTTCGGTCTTCATTAAAAAACCTTGCAATTGAGAATACTCAATGTGAACTTCTCCCTTTTTAAAAAGAATAGCTGCAGCAGCTGAAGGTTCTTGCGAATACTCCCTTTCTTGTAGTTCGGAAATAGTCACTCTGCCCAATTCAAATTTCTGCGCACCTACGCTTAAAAAAGTACACAGTACTAACACTGTAATGATCGATTTTCTCAATGTCATGTTTAAAGTTTTCTGGTTAATATCATCTTTGCATTATCGTTACGAGAGATCTGATCGATGAAAATTCGGTAATCTTCATAATCTGTGTTTTCATAATATCCCTTTTTTATCAACAATGTGCGTTTGTAGATCCAATTTGTGTTACCCATATCTACCATTTCCGTTTTATACTCACCGAATTTACAGGTAAGCTCACAATTTTTAGGTACCACTTCCACTTTATAACCTGGCGGTAAAGCTACTGCAATTTCATCATGATCAAAGTACCCTCTTTGAATTTCAAAAGGCAGCCTTCGGTTTCTGATGCGTTTTATATTTCCCTTTGTCTGGTTAAAGGCATTGACTACAAAAATCATTTTTTCGGCTGAAATTGCTGCGTATTTTATTGCACTGAGCGTTAGGTTCTCGATGAAATTTACAGTCACTTTATCATTAACGAAAGTGACTTTTTCGATTTTTAAATTATTGATATTATTTAAATACGCTTTATAATAGCTTTCTTTATCCGTTGGCGGACTATTTTCAAGGTAATATTTGCTGTACTGCGAGCCTTTGGAGACAAGTGCTATTTGCGCTGAAAAATCTCCGTTTTCATTTAAACTATAGCCTCCGGTCGTAATCTGCGTATTGTCTTTGTCTTGGTAATTTTTAGTCCTGATGATTTCCCCGCCTTCAGGTGTTACCATCAACGCCTGCCTGTCGTCAGTAAAATTTGCCTGATAGCCAAACGGACCATCAGGACTGGTGCATTCGAGCCAGAAATAGCTGTTGCCATCTGGAATTGTTAACAGTACATGATTTCCCTGCATGGAAACAAAATCAGACTGAATATCTCTTTTATTTGCACTGCCGTATAAAATCGTGTAATACGATGTGACCCCAACCAAGTCAAGTAGCGCTTTGGTGTAGTTGGTGAGCGCCTTGCAGTCGCCGTAACCCAAACGGTCTACATCTTTCGCAGGCATTGGTTTCAAGCCTCCAATACCGACTTGTATGCTCACATATCTTGATTTTTGCTGTACATAATTGTATATGATTTTAGCTTTTTGTATCGGATCATGTTCATTTCCGACAAGGGCAAAAATTTTGGCTTTTGTTTCTTCTGGCAATTCACTTGTCCCAGATAAAATTTGATCAGAAAACCATTGTCCGAATTCTTTCCAATTTTTAACATTACCATCTACGTTTTCCAGATGAAAAAGCGCAAGACCCATCATGACTTTAGGAAAAATATTGAAATACTCCGGACTGCCATATTCTTGTTTCTGCGCCACAATATTAACAGCCATGTAACTCAAACTTCCCGAACTGTCGATGGTTTTTTCGACAGGAAATTTAGAAAAATTAAACTCTTTCTTTTTAAAACCCAGCTGGTCTGAAAATTTTACATTAAGGATACTTTTCTCAACGCTGACAAAATAATGTGAGATTGGGTACCATTGCGGAATGAATGCGGTGTTTGAGCTATTAATTTGACATTCGTAGACAATCGTAAAAGGATATTGTGTAGGGGTAAAATCGAGGTAAATAATTCTACTATCCGAAAAAAGCGTGTTGCCTTGGCCTGCATTTTCGTCTTTAAAATCTTTTTTTCTGCTTTTTTTTATTTCATTTCCAAAGGCATCTAAAACCGTAGCTTCGATACTCTTGATCGTCGTTTTTTTGTCGTAATATTCAACGGCACCAATAGCATTTATTCCTTGCTCGTTTAATACAGTAACAATTCTCTTATGTGAAATAGAAATGTCACGTTGTGACGAAATAAGAATATCAGTTTGGTCTAAACGAACGACTGCATTTGCGTTTTGTTTTAAACTGTCCGGAATTAAAAGTGTGGCGTATTCTAATTTCTGTGCAAAAGATGAAAAGGCTGACAGAATAAATAGTAGAACGCACAAATGATATTTCATAAAGTCACAATTTCATCAAAAATATACTTTTTTTAGAAGAAATTAACTTTTAGGTTTTATTTTTACTATCAATACTGATGGTGACCGGCCCATCATTTATTAACGATACTTTCATATCGGCTCCGAATTGTCCGGTTTGTATTTTATTACCCAAATCAGTTTGTAGTTTATGGATAAATTTTTCATACAACGGAATGGCAATTTCTGGTTTTGCAGCCAAAATGTAGGAAGGTCGATTGCCTTTTTTGGTCGAAGCATGCAAGGTGAATTGACTGACCACCAAAATTTCGCCACCAAAATCTTTAAGCGATACATTCATGACGTGATTTGCATCACCAAAAATACGGAGGTTGATGATTTTTGACGCCAGCCAATCGATGTCTTGCTGGTTGTCTTCATTTTCTATTCCGACCAAAACGAGCAAACCTTTTTGAATTTCTGCAGTGATTTCTCCTTTAATAGTTACCGAAGCTTGAGCTACTCTTTGCAGAATGACTTTCATTACTTTACCAATTATTTTCTGGTTTCATCACTCGCAATGCGATCTTCATTGTAAACATCGGTGCGGTAATGCTCTTCATCACCTTCGAGAATATGCAGATAGCTTTTGTAACGCGACCAAGCAATTTGATCGCTTTCCAAGGCTTTTTTTATGGCGCAATTCGGTTCTTCTTTGTGCAGACAATTGTTGAATTTACATTGGTCTTTCAACTTAAAAAATTCTGGGAAATACCCACTAATCTCTTCCTTTTCCATATCGACAATTCCGAAACCTTTAATTCCCGGGGTATCTATAATTTTAGCATTAAAAGACAAATCATACATTTCCGCAAATGTCGTGGTGTGCTGTCCTTGCTTGCTCTGTTCAGAAATTACGGTCGTTTTTAAATGCAAACTCGGTTCCATCGTATTGACTAAGGTCGATTTTCCCACCCCCGAATGTCCAGAAAACATACTCACTTTCTTGACCATCATTTCCTTAAGTGCCGTAACGCCGGTTCCTTTTGTTGAGGATACCCTGATGCATTTGTATCCGATTTTCTCATAAATATGTTGCAAATACAACTGCTCGTTTAAAGTGGCTTCGTCAAAAGTATCTATCTTGTTAAATACCAAAATTGTAGCTATGCCATAGGCTTCTGCACTGACCAAAAAACGATCGATGAAATTGGTCGTGGTGGGCGGATTATTGATGGTCACCAATAAAAAAACCTGATCTACGTTCGAGGCGATAATGTGCATCTGATGTGATAAATTGACCGATTTGCGAACGATGTAGTTTTTCCGTTCGTGAATGTGGTGGATGGTGCCGGTAATGGTGTCAGATGTTTCGTCCAATTCAAAATCTACATTATCCCCCACGGCAATCGGGTTGGTACTTTTGATGCCTTTCATCCGAAACTTTCCTTTGATACGACATTCGATGAAGTCACCTTGCTCCGATTTGACGGTATACCAGCTTCCTGTAGATTTATAAACGAGTCCTGTCATATTAAATATGGAATGTTGAATTGCAAAATTACTACTTTCTCCTTCATCAACCACCATTTAAAAATTACAATTGATTGATGATTTTTTCTTGATGGCTGATACTTTCCTGGTGAATCGCTTTGAATAATTTAAGGATAAATTCTTCGCTAAGCCCTTTTTCTTCTCCATCAAGGATCATTCTGCCTAGTATTTCGTTCCAACGTTTGTTTTGTAACACCGCGACATTTTTGGCTTTTTTCAATGCCCCGATCTGTTCGGCCACTTTCATTCTATTGCCCAAAATTTCAAGTAATTTGCTATCGGCAATGTCTATATTGGCACGCAGTTTTATCATGTCAGTATTGTAATCGTCTTCTTCGGTTGTGATTTTTCGGATGCGCAGATTTTCGAAAATTTGTTTTAAAACTGTTGGCGTTACTTGTTGAGCGGCATCACTCCATGCGTGTTCGGGATCGATATGCGTCTCTATAATGAGTCCGTCGTAATTCAAATCCAATGCTTGTTGCGACACTTCCTGAATCATATCTCGGCGTCCGGTAATGTGTGACGGGTCGCAAATCAAAGGCAAATCGGGAAACCGGCTTTGCAATTCAATGGCAATCTGCCATTCGGGAATGTTTCTGTACTTTGTTTTTTCATACGTCGAGAATCCCCGGTGGATGACACCGAGTTTTTTTATTCCCGCATTGTATAACCTTTCCACACCGCCAATCCACAAGGCCAAATCAGGATTTACCGGATTTTTTACGAGCACAATTTTATCGGTATTCTGCAAAGCATCGGCAATATCCTGCACTGCAAATGGGTTTACAGTCGTTCTTGCGCCAATCCACAATACATCTATATCGTGTTCGAGTGCTAGCTTTACATGTGTGGCATTGGCGACCTCGGTGGCCATTAGCAATCCGGTTTCGGCTTTGGCTTTTTGCAACCATTTCAAACCAATGGCACCCACGCCTTCAAATCCTCCTGGACGAGTTCTCGGTTTCCAAATTCCGGCTCTGTATATACTCACATCAGAATCTTTCAATTCGTGGGCGATTCTTAAAACCTGTTCTTCGGTTTCTGCGCTACAAGGGCCGGCGATTACCAAGGGGTGTGTCAAATGGAAATCATCCAACCACGTTCGCATTGCTTTATTATTTTCCATAGTGTTTTAGGTAAACCTAAGATCTCTTGATCTCGTTTTCTATTCTGATTTGTTTTCTGCTGTTTATGGCTTGATTCCGTTTAAAATCTCTTTAATTCTATTGACATCATTCATTTCTTTGAACAGCGCCTCGTAATTCTCTTGTTCTAATAATGCTTTGAATTGCGTCAGGTTGGAGATGTATTCTTCCAGACTTTTTATAACCTGTTTGCGGTTTTGTTTGAAAATCGGCGTCCACATACCCGGAGAACTTTTGGCCAAGCGCACCGTACTTTCAAATCCACTTCCCGCCATATCAAAAATATCTCGTTCGTCTTTCTCTTTCTCAATCACAGTTTTGCCTAACATAAACGAACTGATGTGCGACAAATGCGATACATAGGCAATGTGTTTGTCGTGCGATTTCGGATCCATATACCGGATGCGCATGCCTAAGTTCCTGAACAACTCCAATGCTTTTTCTTGTAATTTAAAAGTTGTTTTTTCGACTTCACAAATAATATTTGTTTTTCCTTCAAACAGTCCTTTAATCGCTGACGATGGCCCTGAAAATTCTGTACCAGCAATTGGATGGGTGGCTAAAAATTGTCTCCGGTTCGGATGTTGCGCTACTGCATCACAAATGGGGAATTTGGTAGAACCCACATCAAAGACTAAAGTTTCGCTTCCAACGACGTCCAAAACTTGTGGCAAAATTACTAAACCAATGTCAACCGGCACAGCAAGAATCACAAAATCGGCCGATTTAACATCAGCGATTGTAGCGGGTGCATTAATAATTCCCAACTGCAACGCTTCAGTCAAATGCTGAGGGTTGTCGTCTATGCCAAAAACCAAAGCATTTTTGTGATGTGTTTTAATGTCTAATGCCATCGATCCGCCAATTAATCCGGTTCCTATCAGGTATACATTCATTTATTCAAAATTAAATCGATCAATGGCTTCTTGCACTTTTGCTTCTTCAACACAAAGCGAAAACCGAATATAGCCTTCTCCTTGGCTGCCAAAAATAGTTCCGGGTGTTATGAAAAGATGTTTGCTGTATAAAATCGCGTCGATAAATGCTTCCGACGAAGCAATACCAAGAGGCAATTTTGCCCAAACAAACAATCCAACTGTGTTTTTATTAACAGTACAACCTATTTTCTCAGCTAGTGCAAAGGTAAGCAGTCTTCGTCTTTGATATATTATATTTTGTTCATCAAACCAGGATTTGTTGAGTTTTAATGCTGCAATGGCGCCTTTTTGAATGCCATAGAACATGCCACTGTCCATGTTGCTTTTGACTTTTAAAATCGCATCGATAAAAGCTGGATTTCCCAACACCATTCCGACCCGCCAACCTGCCATATTAAAAGTTTTGGACAGCGAATTTAATTCCAGCGCCACTTCTTTGGCACCTTCAACCTGTAAGATCGAAATTGGATGCGCGTTGAGAACGAAACTGTACGGATTGTCATTGACCAGCAGCAACTGGTGCTTTTTTGCAAAAACAACTAATTTTCGGAACAAGCCTAGACTTCCTGCTGCGCCAGTGGGCATATGAGGATAAGAAACCCACATTAATTTGACCTTCGACAAATCTAGTTTTTCCAACTTCTCGAAATCCGGTTCCCAATTGTTTTCGGCTACCAAATCATAGTAAATGGGCTCGGCACCGACCAATTTCGTCACCGAAGTATAGGTCGGATAGCCAGGATTGGGAATCAAAACCTGATCGCCTTCGTTTAAAAAAGCCATTGAAATGTGCATGATGCCTTCTTTAGAGCCCATCAACGGCAAGACTTCATTATTCGAATTTAGGTGGACCTCGAAATTATTCTTATAAAAAGCGGCCATTCCTTCTCGCAATTCGGGAAGTCCTTGGTAACTCTGATACTGGTGCGCATTTTCGGACACGACCGCGGTTTGTATGGCTTCAATAACCACTTTTGGAGGGGCAAGGTCTGGACTTCCAATTCCCAAATTAATGACGGGCTTCCCTTCTTCAAGCAACTTTTTAACTTCTCGTAATTTGGTAGAAAAATAATATTCTTCTACATTTTCCAATCTTTTTGCGATATGTATCATGGCAGTTTATTTTGGTATTCGCCTAAAACTTTAAAATATTCGGCCATGATATTGACTACTGCCTTGGCTTTCACGAAGTCTTGGTATTCTTCAAAAGTTACATCCACAAAAAAAGAATATTTCCAGGGCGTTTCTATTTTTGGCATTGACTGGATCTTAGTCAAATTAAGCCTACAGTCGCTCATCCCATTTAAAACCGCTGCCAAACTGCCTCGTTTGTGATCGAGTTCAAATTTTAATGAAGCCTTGTTGATGTTTGTTTTTGACGTTTCTTTACCTGGCTTGGCCACAATCACAAAACGGGTCATGTTGTTATTTATGGTTTGGATCTCGGGCGCCAAAATCTCAAGATCATACAGTACCGAAGCGCTTTTACTGGCAATGGCTGCGATGCCTTGGAGTTTATTTTGACTAATTCTTCTGGCAGTTTCCGCCGTGTCTTTGTCTTCTACCAATTTAATGTGCGGTTGGCATTTTAAAAAGTCCATACATTGAAGCAATGCCATCGGATGGGAATGGATTTCCTGGAGATCTGAAATTTTTTGGCCGTGCAACGCCATCAGGTTTTGGTGAATTTCAAGATAATGTTCACCAATAATGGTAAGGTTGTTCTTGTCGATTAGAGCGTAATTTGAAATGATCGCACCCGCAATCGAGTTCTCGATCGCCATGATACCCATATCCGAATGGTTATGAACCAGACTATCCACCAATTCTTCAAACGACAAACATGCTATAATATCGCAATTTTGATCGAAATATTCCAGCGCCACTTGGTGGTGGAAAGAGCCTTGGATGCCTTGGATTGCAATTTTCGTATTCATCGTCTTTTTTTTAAGCAAAAAAAAATCCCGATTTGCATCGGGATTTGTATATTTTGTTTGAATTAATAACTTTCAAATAACCATACCACAATCCCTTACTTCCTTCCAGAAGAAATAAAATGAATTGCTAAAATAAAAATGGTTACTTAACATGCTTTATTTTTATTACACTACTAATGTAGAAAAAATATGTTTTTGTTTACTTAAAAGATTTTTTTTAACAAAAAATATTTATCGGTCTTGCTTGCGCGTTATTCAAAAGCCAAAATGCATTGTTGAAATGATTTTCTGCTTACTTTTGTATAAATTTTTGTGTATGTCAATTGAAGTTAACAATATTTCTAAAAGTTATGGTGTTCAAAAGGCACTCGACAATGTTTCTTTTTCGATTCAAAAGGGAGAAATCGTAGGTTTTCTAGGTCCAAATGGTGCTGGAAAATCGACACTGATGAAAATATTGACAACCTACATCGCATCGGATGAAGGATTTGCTTCGGTGAATGGAAATGATGTAAATACACAACAAAAAGCCGTGCAGCAGTCTATCGGCTACTTGCCAGAACACAACCCTTTGTACCTCGATTTGTATGTTCGAGAGTATTTAGCCTTCAATGCAGAAGTGTATAAAGTAGTGTCATCGCGAATAGAGGAAGTTATTCAGCTTACTGGCCTTACTTCTGAAAGTCATAAAAAAATTGGACAATTATCTAAAGGTTTTCGGCAACGGGTAGGCTTGGCCAATGCGCTACTTCACAATCCTGAGGTGTTGATTCTTGACGAACCAACTACCGGTTTAGACCCAAATCAGTTGGTTGAAATTCGAAATATGATTAAAAATGTGGGCAAAAACAAAACGGTTTTTCTGTCGACACACATTATGCAGGAAGTCGAAGCGATTTGTGATCGGGTCATCATCATAAACAATGGGAAGATTGTCACCGATAAGAAACTAGACAAATTGATTTCGGCAGATAAAGAACAGGTCATTGAAGTCGAATTTGATTACAAGATTGAAGCAGAAGCCATTGCTAAAATTCCGCATCTGAAATCCTACACCAATACACATGATATGATTTGGGAACTGACTTTTTTATCCGATCATGATATGCGTCCGGCAGTGTTTGATTTCGCGCATGACCACGGATTAAAAACTTTGCAGCTCAATCAGAAAAATAAGAATTTAGAGACGCTGTTTCGAGAATTGACCAAGGAAGAGTAAGAATTTCTATTAATGCTTTTAGCCCGGATAGTAGCGGAAATCCTGTGCTAACGTAATTGAGTCTGCTATTTAAAAACCGCCGCATCAAAACGTTAGCACAGATTGCAACGGATAGCCGGATCAGCTTCTAATAAAAAATCAACTTTCCTTTGTAATGCTCCACCACCGCTACTGTTGGCGGCCTGACTACACACAACACGTTTCCGAGACTGTAAATATCACCATAAATGCGATCGACAGGATGCACTACCATATCGTTGGTGCCACGATGGTATATCTTAATCGTATTGCCCAATAAATTTTCTCCTTCAAAAATGCCGCCCGATTCATAAAAATTCACGTTGAGTTGTTGGGTTGTTCCTGAGACAAAAAAACGCGATACATCGTTGTTGTCAATAGTAAGGGTTTGATTTTGAATCTGCATTACGAAATCGCCCGTCCCGATGCCGCTATATCCGTCGACGGTATTCATAGACACCAGGCGCAAGTTGTCAAAAGCAAGTAGGCCTTGGGAAGAAATGGATTGTTCGGTTTTGGAATAGACGTCCGTCAGCGTGGGTGTCGTAATGTATACTGTGGTTGCGCCGTACTCTCTCGTCCAGTTGCAAGTGGTATTATCGGTCAGGGTAAGCAATTGGCCGGCGACCGTCACTTCAATGTCATTCACCAGATTTTCACCCGCGCGCACTTCAACGTTCCAACGAGCGCCTTGCTGAATCACGACGGCAATACCTTTATTGACTAATATTTTGCTGAATGTAAGGTCTTGATATACTTTTGAAGTCATCGGTCCTGTCGACTTTACACAATCATTGGGCTTTTCGCATTGTGTGAAAAACAATATTATGGCCACTAGTACTAATTTTTTCATCTTACCTATTATAATCGGACACCCAGCACTACTTCGAGGGCTTCTGCTAAAAATCCGTGGGTTTTGACGGAAAGTCCGGTGAAAATTTGTTTTGAAATATAATATTTCATTCCCAATCGGTCGTATAATGCACCATCAAATCGATAGGGCTGATAAACATAAATGCCCAATTGCGTTTCGATTGAAATTCGATTGATAAACAATTCGTGTCCGATGAAAACGCCAACTCTTTTGTAATCGGTACCGAGGTTTACATGATCTTCCGGAAATGAAATGGCGCGAAATCGGATATACTCTTTATTGGCGGTGGTTAAAAATAATTCTGTTCCCAATTGCAAGGCACTTTTGCGGTTCAGCCTTTTGTCAGCATAAAATCCGATATGGTAAAACGGCTTCTGACCACTTCCTACGAGCGGACTTTCATTAAAACCGGTTCTTAATGCAATGTTATATTTGACGGGCTCCCTGAAATTTATCTTTATAGCAAGAGTATCTCTGGATTTATTAGGCTGGTTGTCTAAGTTGTAATTTAAGCCCATATTCACGCTGTAAGTATTGATGCCACTGTTTGGCGATTTGAACCTCCCGTTAGAAAAATGGGCAAATATAAATCCGGTTTGGAACCCTAATTTGTCTATGATGTTTTCTATCTTATACCCTAAAACAAAGTTAGTATTTCCCATATACTTTGAGCCAAATGCAACATTTTTACTGTTGGTTTGTCTGTCATACGGATTGGTGGTAAAAGCGATTCCTTGTCCAATTTTAAGCGTGAGGTGTCGCTCAAGGAAATAAAAATTATAAAAAGCGCCGACGGCATAATTTTTTCCTAGGATGTCATTTTTAAAATCCTGGTATAAAAAATAGGCGCCGTAATCCGGATAATTATAAATCGCATGCCATTCTTTATGGCCATGGGTTTTTTTAAATACACTAACCATAACGCCATCGGGGTGGCCCGTAATTAATTGCGCCAAACCCGGACGGTGCAACAAAACATTTCCTTTAAAAAAATTTAGATCGATTCCGTTGGTGTCATTAAAATGTTGACCGGAAACCAGCGTCGTACTAATCAAAAATAAGCCGCAGACAATTGCTTTCATTAAAAAGTTAAAGGCGTAAATATATTATTTTTTAGAATATCGCTTTGGCGATGGCTTTAATATTCTCTGATTTTCCCATAGAATAATAATGCAATACCGGAATTCCGGCCGCCACCAATTCTTTACTTTGGGTAATACACCACTCTATCCCGATTTCTTTAACCGCATCGTTGTCTTTGGCTTTTACGACCGCCATGATCAGGTCGTCTGGCAGATCAACACTGAAACGATGTGGAAGTTGGTTGAGTTGTTTCTTTGTAGCTAAAGGCTTCAACCCGGGAATAATCGGTACCGTGATTCCGGCGATTCGGCATTTGTCTACAAATTCAAAGAATTTTTTATTATCAAAAAACATTTGTGTGATAATGTAATCAGCACCGCTTTTAATTTTCTGTTTGAGAAAATGAATGTCGCTGTCCATACTCGGCGCTTCCATATGCTTCTCCGGATAACCCGATACCCCAATACAAAAATTAGTATTGTGCGAGTTTTGCAGGTCGCTATCGAGATAAATTCCTTGGTTTAAACTCGAAATTTGCGAAACCAATTCAGACGCGAAATGATGTCCCTCTTTTTCAGGACGGAAATAAATTTCGCTTTTGATCGCGTCGCCGCGGAGTGCTACTACATTTTGAATGCCTAAGAAATCGATATCAATTAAAAAATTTTCGGTGTCTTCCCTGGTAAAACCGCCACATAAAATATGCGGGATAGCGTCGACTTGGTATTTGTTTTGAATCGCCGCGCAAATACCTACCGTTCCGGGTCGCATTTTTACCACTTTTTTCTCGAGCAAACCGCTGGGCAATTCCTTAAATTCGTATTCTTCGCGATGGTAGGTCACATCAATGAATGGCGGATCGAATTCCATTAACGGATCGATGCTGTCAAAAATAGACTGGATATTTTGTCCTTTTAATGGCGGCAAAATCTCAAAGGAAAATAAAGATTTGCCGTTTGCGTCTTCAATATGTTGGGTTACTTTCATGTTGCGATTGGTTTTTGGTTGCTACAGTGGCAACCCATCAGCGGTTATTATTTAGTCTGCTACATTTGGGCTAAGCCACTTCATTGCGGTCGCCGTTGGAATATTTCTGCGTTTGGCGTAATCGATCACCTGGTCTTCTTTTATTTTTCCGAGACCAAAATACCTGCTTTCTGGATTTCCAAAATAATAGCCCGAAACGGAAGATGCGGGCCACATTGCCATGCTTTCGGTTAATGTGACGCCGATGGCTTCCTCTACATTTAACAATTTCCAAATCGTAGGTTTTTCAAGATGATCGGGGCAGGCCGGATAGCCTGGTGCCGGGCGAATACCTCGGTATTCTTCTTCAATCAAATCAGCTTTTGAAAAATTTTCTCCAACAGTGTATCCCCAAATTTCGGTACGGATTTTTTCGTGGAGGTATTCTGCAAAAGCTTCTGCAAGGCGGTCTGCCAATGCTTTGACCATAATCGAATTGTAATCGTCGAGATTTCTTTCGAACTCGGCGGCCCATTCGTCTACTCCAAAACCCGTTGTGACACAAAAAGCACCCATATAATCAATTTTTCCGGAATCTTTAGGAGCAATAAAATCAGCCAAAGCTATGTTGTATGCGCCTTTCGTTTTTTGAGATTGCTGGCGTAAGGTTAAAAAGGTTTGGACTTTTTTTCCATTTGCATCAGACAATTCGATATCGTCGTCGTTGACTTGATTGGCACGAAAAATCCCATAGATGCCACTGGCTCGCAATTTTTTGCCTTTTAACAGGAGCACTAACATTTCTTGTGCATCGTCAAAAACCGATTGGGCCTGTTCTCCAACGATCGAATCTGTTAAAATTGCCGGATATTTCCCAAACAATTCCCACGTTCTAAAAAATGGCGTCCAATCGATATACGGCACGAGTGTTTCCATTTCGACCGTTATCGTTTTTGCGCCAAGATAATTTGGGATGACGGGGCTGAACTTCTCCCAGTCTAATTTTAATTTGTTGGCTCTGGCTTGTTCAATAGTGAGGAAATTTTTGTCGCGGCTTCGGTTGAGATAGACTTCTCGCAAAGCATCGTATTCGGCGCGGATGGTTTTGTTGTATTCTAATTTGGTACCAGAATTTAATAAATTTCCTGCTACGGTGACTGCACGAGAGGCATCGTTTACATGAACGACGGTTTGCCTATATTCGGGTGCAATTTTTACTGCCGTATGTGCCCGCGAGGTGGTGGCGCCGCCAATCATGATCGGAATTTGAATATGAAGTTTGTCCAATTCTTTGGCCAGGTATACCATTTCATCGAGCGACGGCGTGATCAATCCGCTTAAACCTATGATGTCAACATTCTCTTTAATTGCGGTTTCGATGATTTTTTCTGGCGAAACCATGACACCCAAATCGATGATTTCGTAATTGTTGCAACCTAAAACTACCGCCACAATATTTTTTCCGATATCGTGAACGTCTCCTTTTACGGTAGCCATCAGTACTTTTCCTGCTGAGGATGATTTTCCGTCTTTTTCCAATTCAATAAACGGTAATAAATAGGCCACTGCTTTTTTCATTACCCGAGCCGATTTTACCACTTGTGGCAAAAACATTTTACCGCTTCCGAACAAATCACCAACGACATTCATCCCCGCCATCAAATTAATTTCGATGACTTCGATGGGTTTAGCTGCTGCTTGTCTTGCTTCTTCAATATCGTGTTCTATAAATTCGTCGATACCTTTAACCAAAGAATGTGTCAGACGTTCTTGTATGGTTCCTGACCGCCATTCTTGGAGGGCCTTTTCGGTACTTTTGATATCCCCCTTTACATTTTCGGCAAAATCCAACAACCGTTCTGTGGCATCCGCTCTTCTGTTCAATAAAACATCTTCTACGTGCTCTAGCAAATCTTTGGGAATCTCGTCATACACTTCGAGCATTTCGGGATTGACAATCCCCATCGTCATGCCGTTTTGGATGGCATGGTATAAAAAAGCCGAGTGCATGGCTTCGCGAACCTTATCATTCCCGCGAAAAGAGAAAGACACATTGCTAACGCCTCCGCTCACGTGAGCATGCGGCAAGTTTTCCCGAATCCATTTTGTGGCGCGAAAAAAATCTAGGGCGTTGAGTTTGTGTTCGTCCATGCCCGTTGCCACGGGAAAAATATTTGGATCGAAAATAATATCTTCAGCAGGAAAACCCACCTGGTCTACCAAAACATCATACGAGCGTTTGCATATCTCGATGCGACGTTCGAAGGTATCGGCCTGTCCGTTTTCGTCAAATGCCATGACAATGACTGCCGCACCATAACGTTTTACTAACTTGGCATGGTGGATAAAAGCCGCTTCGCCTTCTTTTAAAGAAATAGAATTGACAACACTTTTACCTTGCACAACTTTGAGACCGGCTTCAATGATTTCCCATTTGGAACTGTCAATCATCACCGGAACCCTTGAAATGTCTGGTTCTGAAGCAATTAAATTTAAGAACGTTGTCATTGCGTAAACCCCGTCAAGCATGCCTTCATCCATATTGATATCGATGATTTGCGCTCCTCCTTCTACTTGATCGCGCGCTACTGAAAGTGCTTCGTCATAACGCTCTTCTTTGATCAGGCGTAAAAATTTTCTAGAGCCGGTAACATTGGTGCGTTCGCCGATGTTGACAAAATTGGTTTCAGGCGTGATTACTAAAGGTTCTAATCCTGACAGTTTGAGAAATTTTGTTGCTGTCGCCATTATATAGTTTCTAAAATTAATCTCGGTTTGAACTCGGCTGCTATTTCGGCAATAAGTCGGATGTGTTCGGGCGTGGTACCGCAGCAGCCCCCAATAATATTAATCAGATTGTCTTGTAGGTATTCTTTGATTAAAACCTGCATTTCTTCGGGTGTCTGATCGTATTGCCCGAACGCATTGGGTAATCCTGCATTGGGATGCGCCGAAATATTTAATGATGTATTTCTAGCCAGTCTTTTAAGATAGGGTTTGAGCTGGTCGGCGCCTAAGGCACAATTAAATCCGACACTTAGTAACGGAATATGCGAAATTGAAATGAGAAAAGCTTCTACCGTTTGCCCCGAAAGGGTTCTGCCGGAGGCATCAGTAATTGTGCCCGAAACCATAATGGGAATGTCGAGGTGGCGTTCTTCTTTGACTTCTTCAATGGCAAATAAGGCTGCTTTGGCATTGAGCGTATCGAATATTGTTTCGACCAAAAGCAAATCACAACCGCCATCAATCAACGCTTCTACTTGTTGTTTGTAGGCGAGGCGCAAGTCATCAAAGGTAACAGCGCGATATCCTGGATCATTTACATCGGGCGACATGCTTGCCGTTCTGTTGGTTGGTCCGATCGAACCTGCCACAAATCTCGGCTTGCTCGGATTTTTAGCGGTGAATTCATCGGCGACCGCTTTGGCGATTTTGGCGGATTCGAAATTGAGTTCGTAAACCCAGTCTTCCAAATGATAATCGGCCATACCAATCGTGGTTCCGGAGAACGTATTGGTTTCTACAATATCGGCTCCCGCTTCGAAATACTGGGCATGGACATCGCGAATCGCCTGGGGTTGGGTGAGCGACAATAAATCGTTATTTCCTTTCAGGGAATAGGGAAAATCTTTAAAACGGGTGCCTCGAAAATCTTCTTCTGAAAAATTGTAGCGTTGTAACATCGTACCCATTGCGCCGTCGAGGACGAGGATGCGTTTTTGAATTTCCTGTTGAATTGTTGCCATAGTTTATTTTGCCAAAAAGGCGCAAGGCACAAAAGTGCTGTTATGAAACGGTTGATTTTAGCCCCGATAGCAGCAAAAATCCTTTTGTGCCAGTGTTTGGTACAAAAGATTGTAGCGGATAGCGGGACCAGCTTCTAAAAAAAATTAAATGTTATCGGGGAAAGAGATTGAAAATTCTCGTGGTTATCTGTCCGCGCAATGCGGTAGAATGTAGCACCTTCTTTTGGTAAAGGGTTGCTAAGCCTTCGACGGGTCTAATCCCTCTGGCTTTCGTGATAACAAGCAATATGTTTAAGAACATTGCAAAGTAAACGCATAGCTTTGTGTTTTGCAAATTATTTTGGAAAAATAAATGCGAAAACGTTGTAGTGCTATTTTAAATTTTGGGCATAAAAAAACCTGCTCGTTTCGGAGCAGGTTTTTTATA